>DATLLB010000276.1:0-4495 GCA_035538075.1 Enhygromyxa sp. | reverse complement strand
CCTTGGCTTTGTCGGCCTCCGCCTTGGTCAACAGCCGGCTCGCCAGCGTGAACGTGTACTTCGATCCGCTCGATCCGTTCGCCACCCACCAAAACGAGTCGTTCAGCCCGGCCGGAGTGAAGTCTCCCCAGGCGTAGCCCGCCTCGGGGGCTACGCTGGTGGCCGGCCACGAGTGCACCACCAGCCGCGACTCGAAGGCCTCCTGGGTGCCGCTGTTGATGAAGTCGTTCTTCAGCTTGCCGATGCCGGGCACATCCCACTCGTGGAAGGTGGTCCAGACCGTGCGGATGTGGCCGCACTTGTTCTCCATGCGCACGCCCACGAAGCCGATGAAGTCGTGTCCATTGGTCTCGGGGATGAGCGAGGTCCCCACCGTGAGCGCCGCCGCCACGGCGGCTACGATCGCACCCCAGTCGGTCTTGGTGGAGAGGGCGGCCTTCTCCACCTCGAGCAGCGCATCCATGAGGGATTTGCGGACGCTGGCGAGGTCGGCGTTGTCCTGCTCCATCATCGTGACGCCGAGCGTGACGATCTCGCCGTGCTCGAGCTGGCCGGTCCATAGCGTGGGCGCGAGCCTGCTCTTGCCGTCCTTGTTGGTCCACTTGGTGGAGGAGGTCTGGCCCTGCTTGGCCTCGTAGTAGTCGTCATTGCCCGGCAGCCGCTGGGCCCCGGGAGCGTCGGGGCCCAGCCGATCGACCTTGATGTACAGCTCGTCGCGATCGCCATCGCCCTTGGTGCTGGTGGTCTGGTTGACCGTCATCGTGGGCACGGTCAGCATCACGGTGCGCTCGTAGTTGTCCGCGGCCGGGCTGCACTGGTAGGGATCCTCGGGCTGCGGCTTGCTCTCGGCCGACTTGGGTCGGTGGATGAGCGTGCCGGGGCCGCTGAGCATCTCCTGGGAGTCGGCGGTCTGCTTGGACACCACCTTGACGAAGTAGCGCTGGTTCGAGCTGCCCTCGTTGTACTTGGGCAGTGCGGCGAGCGAGATGTCGAAGGTGCTGCGGGTGCCCGAGCCGAGGCTCGACGCGGGCACCGAGCCCGACGCGATCCGCTGATCGGAGGTGGTGCCCGGCTTGTCCAGCCACAGCTCCCACGTCGCCGACGCGACGGGCCGGCGATCCTGCCAGAGCACGCAGATCGAGTCGGGACGCTCGAAGAAGGTCATGCTGCGGTCGTAGTCGGTGAACTCGCCCGTGCAGCGAGTGCCCACGTTGACTGTGCCGTTGGCGAGCAGCACCGGTGCTTTCTCGGCGGGCCGAACCGTGTTGTCGGGCTTGATTGTTGGGGGCCCGGCGAAGGCGGGGACGCTCGCCGTGGTGGCGATGGCGAGCAGCGTGAGGCCAGAAAGGGTCAGTTTGAGGGTGGACATGCGGTTTGTGCTGGGTTGGCGCACGGTTACAGCGGACGGGCTGGCGCCTCGCGGCCTCGTCATCGAATAGAGACCGCGTCCCGGATTTGTGACCGTCGATCGCTAAACTTTTTTTGCCACCAAGCCGCCGACCGCGGGTCGGGGTCACTCGCCGGTGGATGCCGAGGGACAGTGCTGCGCCTTCCACTGCGCCACGAGATCGTGGTCGACCTCGCCCGCGAGCTTGCACGCGCGTGCCGTCCGGCCCGTGGCCGCGAGCGCCCGCGCCAGCGTGTAGCGCAGCTCGGCGCCCTGGTGGAGCGGCAGATCGAGCTCGGCCAGCCGGGGCACCCACGCCTCGAGTCGCTCTACCGCCGTGGCCGCTTCGCCCTTGGCCACCAAGGTGTTGGCCAGCTCGATCTCCACGTTGATCGTCTCGGTGTGCGTGGGACCGAGCGTCGCTCGGGCGATGGTCAGCGCGCGCTCGAGATCGCGTGCCGAGGCGGCGAGGTCGGGCTCGGGTCGCTCGCGCGCGAGGTAGCCAGTGAGCACCAGCGCCTGCACGAGCGAGCTGTCGTCGGGCCCGTGGAGCCGCTCGAGGCTGGCCAACGCCTGCGCAGCCATCGGTGCCGCGCCGGCGAGGTCGCCCTGCTCCACCATGACGATCGCGAGGTTGGCCTCGATCATGGGGCGCGTCCTCACGCTCGGATCGCGGAGGTCGTCGAGCGCGAGCTGACGCTGGTAGAGCTTCATCGCGTCGTCGAGCCGACCCTGTCGCCGCGCGGCCTCGGCGAGGGCGCTGAGCAGCGGCACGAGACGCAAGCTGGTCGGTCCGTACCACTGTTCGAGGGTGGCCAGCGCAGCATGGCCGAGCTCGACTGCGGTGTCGTAGTCGCCGCGCCGCGCCGCGATCCGGGCCGCGTGCGCCCGGTAATCGGCCACCGAAGGGTGTGCGTCGCCGAGCGCCTCGCGAGCCTTGGCGGTCGCCTCCAGCGCGAGGGTCATCGCCGCTTCGAGCTCGCCCGCTTCTTCGAGCCCGAGCGACAGGTTGAACGCATCGACGGCGACGAGCAGCGCCGGGGCTCCCGGTGGAGTCAGGGCTACCTGCGCGCGTGTCTTGGCCAGGGCATCGAGCGGGCGTTGGTCACGACGCGCCAGGTGGATCTCGGCCCCGAGCAGCAGCCTCTCTTCGTACGTGGGCCGGCCGATCCGCTCCCACAGCGCGCGGCCCGAGGCCGAGCGGGTGCTCGCCTCGGCGATGCGCCGCAGCTCACCGAGCGTCCGCGCGAGGCGGGCGATGCTCTGCACGGCGAGCGCATCGTCGCCCGAGCTCAGCGCCAAGTACACGGCCTCCTCGTGGGCGCTCAGGGCCAACTCGTTGCGATCGTCGTCGAAGGCCAACATGCCGCGTACATTGAGCGCGTGGGCGAGCACGGGCGCCCAGTGGGTGGCACGAGCCAGCGCCACGGCACGGTCGGCCTTGCCGGCGGCATCGAGCAGCGCCGGGTCGAGCACCGCGGCTTCGGCCTCCGCCACCGCCCGCTGCACCTTGGCGATCGCCTCGCGCTGCACGGGGTCGCTCGGCAGCGGCACCTCGCCGGCCCGGGTGCCAGCCTCGAGGCACGCCTCGCTCGACGGCAACCGGTCGATGGCCAAAGCAGCGTTGCCGACCGCGGTGGGGCTGCCTCCTCGCAGCGCCTCGAGCATGGTGTCGAGTTCGTCGCGGCGAGCGTCGAGGCAGAGCATGCGGTGGTGGAGGGTGATCTCGTCGGCGGTGCCGTCCACCTTGGTGGCGCGGCAGGCCTGCGCATGGGCATCGACCCACTCGTCCGCTCGCGCGCGTGCCCGTGCCTCGATCGCCGGCCAAGCCTCCTCGCCCACTGCGGCCGCGAGCGCATCGCGGCGCTCGGCGTTCCACACCGCCTCGATCTGCGCGGGCCCGTCCTCGCACAGCGGGGGCGGAGGGGGCGGCCTCGAGGCGATCCAGATCGCCACCGCGGTCAGGCTCAGCGCGACGCCCAACAACACGCGGCGCTGCGTCACCCGATCGCGACGCAGCACTGCGAGCAACGCATCGAGGTCGGGCCAGCGATCGTCGGGCCGCTCCGCGAGCGCCCGCCGCAGCGCGGTCACGACGTGGCGCGGCACGTGGCGCGGCACCTCATGCTCGACCTCGTGCTCGGTGTGCGACCGCTCGGTGCCCGAGGCCCGCACGCTCGACGCCAACTCGCCCGCGAGCGCGTCCTCGCGGCGCGTGCCACCGGCCGACGGTCGCCACCCCATCAGCGCCTCCCACAAGGAGGCCGCAAACGCGTACTGGTCGGCCCGTGCGTCGAGCTCATCGCCCGCGAGCTGCTCGGGCGGCATGTAGGCCGGCGTTCCCAAGACCGTGCCCGCCTGGGTCACCAACGAGGCGCCGCCGGGCGACGTCTCCGAGTCCCCACTGCTGCTCGGATCACGCTCGCGGGCCGCTCGCACGAGCCCGAAGTCGGCCACCCGCGGGCGGCCGTCGAGGCCCACGAGCACATTGTCGGGCTTGAAGTCGCGATGCACGAGACCGGCGGCGTGGGCCGCCGCGAGCCCGGCACCGGCGTCGAGGTAGAGCGCGAGGATCTCCGCGGGACGCCGCGGCGCGGCGGCGAGCCAGCTGCGGGCAGTACCGCCGGCCACGTGCTCCATCACGATGAAGAAGCGCCCGTCGAGCTCGCCCGCCTGGAACACCACCACCACGTTCGGGTGCGCGAGCTTGGCGAGGGCCGTCGCCTCACGCTGCATCCGCTGCACGGCCGCGCGCGAGAGCCCAGTGCAGACCTTCACCGCCACGTCGCGGTCGAGGCGGTGGTCGTGGGCCAGCCACACCACGCCCATTCCTCCATCGCCGATGGGCCGCACGATCCGGTACTGCTCCGCGATGAGCGTGCCGGGTGCGAACGCGGGCGCCTCGGTACGTGCGAGCGCGACGAGCACGGAGCCGAGCGAGCCGAGCTCCTGCGACGGCGTGAGGCTGCCGGCGTTGGACGTCGCCGTGGAATCGAGCTCGTCGCCCTCGCCCATCGCGGCCGCTAGGATAGCGTCACGGCGGACGGGTTGGGGTCTGGGCACGCTCGGAGCGGGTCGACCAGGTCGCGTGATGCACCGCCTGCACCT
>DATLLB010000275.1:0-2883 GCA_035538075.1 Enhygromyxa sp. | reverse complement strand
GCTCGACAGTCCGCTGCAGCTCGACGACGGCATCTTGGTCCGGGTCGCGCTCGACGGCTTCGACGCCTCGACCGGCGTGCGCCCGCTCGACATCGGCTCGTGGAAGTCCCAGGACGACTTCCCCTACGACCTCAACGATCCGCAGACCTGCTACTCGACCGACGAAGCGGGCAAGCGCCAGGGCTGCGCGATCCGGCGACTGCGCCCCAACGACGCGACCATCTCCTTGTTGATCTCGGGCCGCTTCCAGTTCACGGCGCGCACCCGCGGCGGCGACAGCTGCGAGTAGGTGTGCAAGCCCGAGCGCACGGAGCGGATCACGAGGTGGATCGCACCGGGCGCCCATAGCTTGCGCACGACCTTCGAAAGATCGGCCCGATCGCCCAAATAACGTCGTTTCAGCGAGGTCGCGCAAACGGAAGAGCGCTTGACCGTGGCTGGCGATCCTGAAACACTTCGCGACACTGACCAAGCCTCTATCACCGAGCCGTAATCGCGTTTTCATGTGGATTCGGATCCTCGGTGCGGTCGTCCTCATCGCCTTCGCCCTCTGGGGCGTGGGCATGGGACTCCGGCAACAAATACCCGGACTCCCCGACGACCAAGCCGACTGCCCGTACCGCGTGGAGCTCATGCGAGAGCGGCTCCTAGCCCTGATGGACCGTTCCCCAAGGACGGCCACAGGGTCGGAGGCCGACGAAGACTTTGCCAACCTCCTCCGCGAGACCCACGAAGCCTGTGGCGATGCAAGCCCCGAAACGGCGCACAAGCTCGAGCGAATTGCACACCATGCCGCTCGGGAGCGCGAACGGAGGCGGCAATCGGCCGCAGCGCGTGAGGAGCTCAGCGCGCTCGAAGGTTTTTCTCGATGACCGAGACCACAGGGTCCGAGCACACGCCGGACCACGCGCAAGCCCAAACCCCCCCTGACAACCAATCCAAGCCGACCGTCGATCCCCACTCCTCGGAGGTGGGCGAAACCGCGGTCGTGGTTGCCCCTGTTTCTCCCACGCCCGTCGATCCGGCCGAGCTGCCTGCAGTGAGCCGCGAGGTGCCTGCGACTCGGCTGCTCGATCAGCCGACGCCGGCGCCCGACGTCGACGAGGACGATGTCTCGGGTAGCGCCGATCCGGCCTCGGTCGCGCACGTCCGCAGTCGCGCCACGATCGTCGACGTGCTGACCGCGTCCGAGCTCACCGAGCCCGAAGCGCCGCAGCCCGAAGCGCCAGAGCCCGCAATCGAAGCGCCCGCCGAGCCGGCGCCGGTCAGCTGGGACGAGCTCGATCTGCCGCCGAGTCTGCGCTCGGCGATCGACGCCCTCGGTTGGACCAAGCCGACGCCCGTCCAGGCGCGCACCTTCTCGACCATGGTCGCGGGCACCGACGTGCTCGTCCAGTCGCAGACCGGCAGCGGCAAGACCGGCGCGTTCTGTCTGCCGTGGCTGGCCAGCCGGTTCGAGCGCGGCCCGGCCAAGGTCACCGGCGTGCAGCTGATCGTGCTGTTGCCGACCCGCGAGCTGGCCAAGCAAGTCTGCGACGAGCTCGTGCGGCTCGCGATCGACACGCCGGTCGCGGTGCTGCCGGTCTACGGCGGCACGGCCATGGCTCCGCAGCTCGACGCGCTGTCCAAGGGCGTGCACGCGGTCGTCGGCACGCCTGGCCGCATCCTCGATCACATCCGTCGCCGCGCGCTCGATCTGTCCAAGGTCCGCACGGTCGTGCTCGACGAGTGCGACGAGATGCTCTCGATGGGCTTCCTCGAGGACATCCGCTCGATCCTCTCGGCGTGCCCGACCGAGCGCCAGACCTGCCTGTTCTCGGCCACGGTCCCGCGGGAGATCGAGCGCATCGCTCGTCGGCACATGCGAGAGCCGACCCGCATCACGCTCTCGGGCGACGAGATCGCGGCCGCCGAGATCCACCACGCGTGGTACTCGACCGGCAACGGCATCAAGACCCGCGACCTGCTCGACGTGATCATGCTCGAGGATCCGTCCTCGGCGATCGTGTTCTGCAACACCCGCGAGGAGACGCGGCTGGTCGCCAACATGCTGCAGAAGAACGGCTACTCGGCCGAGGCGCTGTCGAGCGACCTGACCCAGGCGGCGCGCGAGAAGGTCATGGGCAAGTTCCGTGACCGTGAGCTTCGCTTCCTGGTCGCGACCGACGTGGCCGCCCGCGGCATCGACGTCTCGCACGTCAGCCACGTCATCAACTTCTCCTTCCCCGAGGCCGCCGAGGTCTACGTGCACCGCACCGGTCGCACGGGCCGGGCCGGCCGAGCCGGGACCGCGCTGAGCATCGTCTCGCCGCTCGAGATCGGCAGCTTCTACACGCTGACCAAGAGCTACAAGAGCATCCAGTTCACCGAGCGCAAGATGCCGCCGAAGGACGAGCTCGCGGCCACGCGCACCGAGGTCAAGCTCGACCGCATCAGCCACGACTACTCCGAGCCGGTCTCGCCCGAGTGGCTGCTGCTCGCGCGCCGACTGACCGAGGATCCTCGCGGCGAGCGAGTGGTCGCGTACCTGCTGCACGAGGCGATCGAGAGCGAGCGCTTCGCCAAGCGTCAGGCGCAGCCGGAGGGTGAAGAGTCCAGCGAAGAGGCCGTCGCGGCCGAGCCGGTCGAGTACCGCGATCGCGGACGTGGGCGTGACCGCGATCGTGACCGTGGACGTGATCGGGGTCGTGGACGCGATCGTGATCGCGGGCGTGATCGCGATCGGCGTGGACGCGAGGGTGATCGTGATCGTCGGCCCCCGCGTGAGCACGATCGTGACCGCGATCAGCCCCGCGACCGTGACCGCGAGCACGGCCGCGATCGCGATCGTGAGGAGCCCCGCCGCCGTCGCCGTGAGCGGCGTGACGAGGATCAGCCGATCAC
>DATLLB010000274.1:0-2059 GCA_035538075.1 Enhygromyxa sp. | reverse complement strand
CCGAATTGGCCGCGCTCGAGGCCGAGCTGCGCCGCGGACTGGCCGAGCTGCGCCTGCCCGACGCGCCCGAGCCCTACGCCGCCGAGCTGCGCCTGGTTCGGCTCGAGAGCCTGATGCTCGACGGCTCGTACGGCGGCGTGATCATCGATCTGCGTGGGACCGACGGGATGGGCCTGGTCTCGGTGCGGGTCGGCTCGCACGCGCGCGACAACGGCAATTTTCTGGGCGGAGGCAACACCGAGCCCAACTTCCACCTGCCGCGCGCGCCCGATCCCGCGGCCACGCGCAAGCGCTTGTGGTTGGCGATGGACGCCAGCTACCGGGCCGCGAGCGCGTCCTACAAGGCCAAGCTCAGCGCGATCGATCGGCTCGCCGACAAGAACTTGCCCGACGATCGCACGCCGCTACCGGCCCCGGTGATCGATCTGCAGTGGGCGCCCGACGCCAAGACCCTGGTCGATCCGCCGCCCGGCGATCCGGACTTCGATCGCGCGGGCCTGCGCGCGCTCGCGGGCGAGCTGTCGGGGCGCTTTCGCGAGCACCCGTCGATCGACAACGGCGACGTGATCATCCAGCTGCTGCGCACCCACGAGCTGAGCCTCAGCAGCGAGGGCGCGGCGGTCGGGCGCACCCACGATCGTGCGGTGCTCGGCGTGATCGCGCAGACCCAGGCGCCCGACGGCATGGAGCTCGATCACGGCCTGGCGATCCACGTGAAGGGCCTGCCCAAGGCCGAGGCGCTGCGCGAGCAGGGCGTGGCGCTGGTCGATCGGGTGCTGCGCGAGCTCGAGGAGCTGGTCGCCGCGCCGATGCTCGACGAGGACTACGACGGGCCGATCCTGCTCGAGCCGACCGCGGCCGCGCAGCTGCTCGCCAGCACGATCCCCGTGCACGCGGGCGGCGATCCGGCGCCGCTGTCCGACTACGGTCGGCTGCTCGACTGGGAGCCGCACTGGCAAGAGCAGCTCGGCAAGCTGGTGATGCCGGAGTTCATCGATCTGATCGACGATCCGCTGGCCGACGGCTTTGGCCACTACACGCGCGACGCCCAGGGCATCGCGGCCGAGCGCGTCGAGCTGGTCCGCGCTGGCGTCCTGCACACCTTGCTGATGTCGCGGCGACCCAACGAGCACATCGATCGCAGCAACGGCCGTGCGCGCGCGACCGCGGCCGGGCTGCTGGGCCCGACGATCTCCAACTTGACGCTGTCGAGCCGTGCCAAGGGGCTCGCCCGCGACAAGCTCGAGCGCGAGCTGCTGCGCCGGGCCAAGGAGGACGGCTACGAGTTCGCGTTCGTGATCGAGAGCCTGCGCGACGGGGCCGTGCTCGGCCCGGTCCCGCGCGACTCCGGGGCCGTGTACACCTCGGGCCGCAAGGTCACCCTGCCGCTGCCCGGCCGGCTGATCAAGCTCGAGCAGGACGGCAGCAAGCTGAAGCGCACGCTGATCCGCGGGGCCTTGATCGCGCCGATCTCGATGCGGGTGTTCCGACGCATTCGGGCGGTCGGCGACAAGCCCGAGACGCTGCCGCTGCGGCTCGCACCCGGGCTGACCGGCGGGTTCGGGGCCGATCTCGGGCTCCCGGGGATCCTCGGGCAGACCGTCGACACGCAGATCACCACGCCTGCGCTGCTGCTCGATGGCATCGAGCTGGTGGTCGAGCGCGGCGAGAACGAGCGGCTGCCGATCTTGGATCATCCGCTGCGGCGCTGAGCTGACGAAGCGAGAGGCGAGCTGCGTGGGCGGCTCGCCTCTTCTCGATGCTCGGTTGGGATCAGCGATAGTACAGAGTCACCGCAGCGTCTTCGTTATCGTAGAGCTTGGGCTCGCGCGAGAGATCTTGCCGATTGACGGTGAACCGCGCGAGCTCGTCATCGGGACCCTCGTCGTCCTCTCGCACGGCACATGTCGCCGAAATTTCATTGCCGCGGAATCGCATGTCACCAATCGGCTTGTTCAGCTCGTAGTAAGTATTGATGTGGTCGACGGTCGGCAGATCCTGGCTGTAAACCGCGCCCCGATTGGTCTCACAGCGAATGTAGATCTCCGGACTGTCGAGA
>DATLLB010000273.1:0-2364 GCA_035538075.1 Enhygromyxa sp. | reverse complement strand
TTCGAGCGGGGCGCGAGGACGCGGGGGCGCTGCGCAACGCGGTCGCGGGTCTGCGTGCGGCTTGCTCTCCGCGGGCCTGAAGCCCCCAGCCCGCGAGTCGGACCTTTGGGCCCGAGCGAAGCGAGGGTGTCGGAACGCGCGCAGGCGAAGCCGAGCACGATCCGAGTCCGGCTCGCGGGCGTGAAAAAAGACTACCATCGAGGTTCGCGTGGCCTCGCTCGCTCGCATCGCTCTCGCGCTCGCATCTCTGATGCTCGCGGCGTGCAATTTCGAGGTCCCGTCGAGCTCGTACCTGGCCGAGACCAAGCTGCTGACCGTGCTGATCGAGGTCGTCGAGCTCGGCGAGCTCAACCCCGATCGCGTGGGTGTGCCGAGCGACGTGCCGATGGCCGAGGCGATGCCGCATGATCGGCTCGCGTTCGAGGCCTACGTGGTCGATCGCAACGGCGTGCGCATCCCGAGCGCCGAGCTCGACAGCCTGTGGTTTCAGTGCGGCACCTTGGACTGCGGCGAGGCCCTCCTCGACAGCCCGCTGCTCGACCGGGACTGCAGCGAGCTCGAGGACGCCGGCCTCGCGTGGGACATGGACGTGATCTGTCGGCTCGGTCGCGGCGATGGGGTGTTCGAGTTTCAGCTGCCCGAGCTCGGCCAGCTGATGACCGAGCAGCGGGTCGGGACCTACCACGGCGTGATCGGCTGGGAGGGACGCAGCGCGGAGAGCTGCTTCGAGGCGCGGCGTGCCGGTGACAGGCCGCTCGATCGCTGCGGCTTCGTCACGCGTGCCGTGAAGATCGGGCCGAGCTGGTGGATGCTGGCCTACGCCGAGACCATCGGCTTGCAGTCACCGATCCCGCTCCCGCAGATCCCCGCGGCGGTGTTTCTGCAGGCGGCCAACCGCGTGCCGGAGCCGACCTTCACGGTGACCATCGACGGGCAGCTGCGCGGCGTGTGGCCGGAGCAGACCAGCTTCGAGGTCGAGCCTGGCGCACGCATCTCGATCGACAGCCAGTACGACGAGGCCAAGCAGTTCCTGCAGAGCTACTTCCTGGGGATACCGGTCGACTCGACCGGACAGGAGTGGCTGTTTCAGCCAGCCAGCGAGGTGCTGGGCGAGGTGCCGTACAGCTCCAACGCGATCGTGTGGACGGGGTACGAGCCCACGATGGAGCGGCCGTATCCGTTGACCTGGGAGTTCGTGGTCGACGAGTACGCCGACCCGGGCACCTCGCGGATCCTGCTGGTGTACTTCGACGATCGCTACGGCGAGGGCGTCGCGACCTTCGAGTTCGAGGTGCAGGGGTAGTGGTTCGTCGCGGCACGTTGCTCGCGTGTTTGCTCGCGCTCGCGCCCGCGTGGGCGATCGCCAGCCCGCCGCCCGAGCCCGAGCAGCAGGCGCTCGCGCCCGAGACGGTGAGCCTCTCGGGTCAGCTGCGCGAGGCCGGCGGCTCGCGAGCGCCGATCAGCGGCGCGACCGTGATGATCGTCGACGCGCCCGCCGACGTGCGGCCGGGCAAGCCTGCTCGCGAGCCGCTCGATCCCGAGGCGGTCGCGTGGGTGCTGCAGACCGAGACCGACGAAGAGGGGCGCTTCACGATCGACGAGGTCCCGCTCGGCAAGATCCGCGTGGTGATCGTCGCCGGTGGATACGAGCGCTTCGAGCAGTGGGCCGAGGCGCGCGCCGAGGGTGCGTCGCTCGAGCTGTTCGTGCAGCCCGAGCAGAGCGGGGCCTATCGCACGGAGGTCGAGGTCGAGCGCGAGCGGACGACCGAGCCGACCCACGTGATCGACGGCCAGCAAGCGCGCCACTACGCGGGCGGCGGCGACGATCCGGTGCTCGTGGCCCTCAACCTGCCGGGCGTCCGCGCGGCGGCTTCGGTCTTCTGTCGCTGCGCGGCGGCAACCCGACCGAGACGGGCGTGTACCTCGACGGCCACCCGATCCCGCGCGCGTTCCATGTGGTGCCGATCGCCAGCGTGCTCTCGCCACCGCTGACCGATCGCGTGGAGATCAGCCCCGGCAACTACGGCCCGCAGTTCGGCAGCTTCGGCGCCGGCTTGGTCGAGATCTACAGCAGAGCGGGGCGCCGTGACGGCATCCACGGCGAGACCCACCTCGATCTGTTCGACCTCGGCAGCACGCTCGAGGCCCCGGTCGGCGCCGGCTCGGTCCACTTCGGCGTGCGTCGCAGTCACGTCGACGGCGTGCTGCTCGGGGTCGAGCGGGCGGTCGGCGACACCGGGATCCTGTTTCCGAATTACTGGGACTACCTGGGGCGCTTCGACTATCCGATCCAGGGCGGGCATCGGATCACGGTGCGGGCCCTCGGCGCGGGCGATCGACTGCGCGCGCGCGGAGAGGGGCCGC
>DATLLB010000272.1:0-2587 GCA_035538075.1 Enhygromyxa sp. | reverse complement strand
CACGCGTTCGCCAGCGATGCGTTCGTGTGCACGATCGAAGCGGGCGCCCGCGGACGCGTGGCCACCTGCGGCGGCGCTGTCGAAGATCGCACCCCGATCGCCGGCGTCGAGGCCCCGACTGCCCTCGCCACTCTGGGCGATCAACTCTGCGCGATCGATCGTCGAGCCCAGGTGGTGTGCTCACCGTTGGCCGCGAGGTATAGCGCCCGCGAGTCGGCGCCGAGCGTCATCGCCGGTGTCCAGAACGCCCGCTCGATCGCCGCGATGTCGAGCTCGCGGCAGGCCACGATGTGCGCCGCGCTCGAGAGCGGCCGCGTGCTGTGCTGGGATGGCGTCACCACGCAGCCCTCGCGAGAAGAGTACGTGGCGACCCCGGTCGCGGACGTCGGCCTCACCGACGTCGCCGCGCTGGTCGGCACCTTCGACTGGTTCTGCAGCCTCGATCGTGCCGGCGCCGTCGCCTGCTGGACGCCCGACTCCGGCCGCGCAGCACCGGAGCCCGGCCCGATCATCGACGCCGAAGTCGTTCAGCTCGCCGCCGGTCGCTACCACGCGTGCGCGCTCGATCGCAGCGGCGCCGTCACGTGCTGGGGCGACGAGAGCCACGGCCAGCTCGGGCGGGTGCCCACCTCGGTCTCGCTGCAGCCGAAGCCGCTGGTGTTCGCGCCCTGAGTCTCAGCCGTCGAGCAGCTGATCGGGCGACTGCACGGGGCCCGACTTGGCCGCCGCGTACCAGCGCTCGAGCTGCTCGATCGACTCGCAGGACTCCACGCGCTCGCGCACGGCCTCGGAGACCTCGAACCCGCGTAGCTCGAGCACGTCGAGCACCGCCCGGCGCAAGGTCTGGATCCGACCTGTCTCGACGCCCTCCCTATGCCCACGGGCGAAGCTGCCGCCCTTCCGCTCGCTCTCCGTGAACAGCTCGTACCCGTACTCATCGAGCTCGCCCGTCTCTCGCAGCTCCGCGATCCCCTGGTTCTGAACAGCTTCGGGTACGAGTGACATGACAAGCACAGAGTATCGCCGCGCCTCGGTCTCGGCCAGCGATTGAATCGCCATCCACGCCGCCCGAAACACCTCCACCTGAGCCTCGAACGGCGCCGGCGGCTGCGCGTGGAACAGACACCCGAGGATCGCCAGCTCGGGACGCCGACGCGCCTCCTGATAGTCGGTGATCCGCTCGATCTGATCCGGCTCGAGCAACACCGGCGAGGTCTTCATCCTCGGCAGGATCTTGGTCCGGATCCGCTCGCGTAGCTCCGGCTCCGGAGTGAGGACGGCGACCCGAGCGGAGTGAGCGTTGTGCTCGCTCTGGAATGCCAGCTCGTACAGCGCCCAGCGGATGACCTTGAGCCAGTCATAGCTGAGCTCGATCTCCAAGATCCACACCTCCAGCTGCCCATCCGCGCTCAGCGTCGTGTAGACGAGGTCCACGATCTTCTTGCGCGCCGGCTTGGACAGGCCCGGAATCTCGATCCGCGAGTTGCGATAGCGAACGTCCACGACGTCCGGCATCGGGATGCCTGCCGCCGCGCAGACCAGACCGATCAGCACGAGTGGATCGATCGCGTGCAGCAGATCGGAGAAGCTCTCGTGCGCGCTGGCGAGTTGCTCGAGCTTGTCCATCGCCGCGCACGCAGAGCACGAGCCACGCCGCAGCGCCACCGCTCGTGATCACCACCCCTTGCCCGACTTGGCATGAAAAAAACTGGCCAGCCCGCGGGACACTGGCCAACCCGCGGGCCACCGAGGGTGGCCTCCCCGCGGGCCAACCATCGTGCTACGAACGGCAAGTGACCACGCGCCTGCCGATCCTCGACCAGCCGAGCACCCCGCGGCGTCGCCATCCCGAGTGGCTGAAGGTCAAGATGCCCGGCGGCGACGGCTACGCCCAGCTACGCAAGCGCGTGCGCGAGCTCGAGCTGCACACCGTCTGTCAGAGCGCCAGCTGCCCCAACATCGGCGAGTGTTGGAACAACAAGGCCCTGACGATCATGATCCTCGGGGACATCTGCACGCGCTCGTGTCGGTTCTGCGACGTCGCTACCGGCCGTCCCCTGCCCGTCGACGAAGCCGAGCCCGAGCGCGTCGCAACCATCCTCGCCGAGCTCGAGCTCAACCACACCGTCATCACCTCGGTCGATCGCGACGACCTCGCCGACGGCGGCGCGAGCATCTGGGCGGCCACGCTCGACGCCTGTCATCGCCGCGCGCCGAGCATGACCATCGAGGTGCTGGTGCCCGACTTCAAAGGCGCGCTGCGAGACGTCGACACCGTGCTCGCGGCAGCGCCCGACGTGTTCGCCCACAACCTCGAGACCGTGCCCCGACTCTCGCGCGAGGTCCGGGTCCAGGCCCGCTACGATCGCAGCTACGGCGTGCTCCGCCACGCGCGGGAGCAAGGCGCGTTGACCAAGACCGGCCTGATGCTCGGCCTCGGCGAGGAGCTCGACGAGGTCCGCGAGGTCATCAGCGAGCTCGCTCGCTTGGGCCTCACGATCTTGACGCTCGGCCAGTACCTGCAGCCGAGCAAGAAGCACCTGCCGATCGCCCGCTACGTCCACCCCGACGAGTTCGCCGAGCTCGC
>DATLLB010000271.1:0-23426 GCA_035538075.1 Enhygromyxa sp. | reverse complement strand
GACGATCAGCGTCATGCGGAAGTCGACGAGCGAGCCGCCGGCGTCGGTCATGCGACCCTCGCCGAGCGCCGCGAGCAGGAGGTCGAACACCTCGGCGTGGGCCTGTTCGATCTCGTCGAGCAGGATCAGCGACAAGGGCTGCTGACGAACCTTCTCGGCCAGGCTCTCGACGCCGGGCCCGACCGCGAGCAAGCGCTGGGCGCTGCCCGGCAGCATGAACTCCGACATGTCGAGGCGGATCATTCGCTCGGCCGCGCCGAACATGTAGCGGGCGAGCTGCTTGGCCAGCTCGGTCTTGCCGACGCCGGTCGGGCCGACGAAGAACATGCTGCCGACCGGACGCTCGGGATCGTCGAGCCCGGCCTTGAAGCGCGCGAGCACTCGGGCCGCGGTTGCGCAGGCGCGGTCCTGGCCGATCACGCCGTCGCGCAGGCGCTTGGCGATGGTCTCGGGGCCGGCGACCGAGTCCTCGCTGATCAGCTCGAGCGGAAGCCCGGTGTAGCGCGAGAACGCGGCCGAGGCCTGCTGCGCACGCAGGACGGTGACATCGCCCTCGGGCGTCGGCTCGGCCTCGGCGGGCGTCGGCGTCGGCTCGGGCTCGCCAGCATCGCGCTCGCGCTCGCCAGCATCGCGCTCGCGCTCGCCGTCGCTCGGCGGCTCGTCGCCCTCGCTCGCGAGCCCGCGCGCGAGATCGAGGGTCTCGTCGTAGCCGTGCTCTTGGTTGAGCCAGTCGAGGAACCGAAAGCCCTTGCCCGGAAAGCAGGTGTCGCGGCGAAACAGCTCGAGGTGCGAGACCACGCGGCGCAGCGCCTCGGGTCGCAGCGCGAGCTTGGGGTTGAGCCGGGCTTGATAGGCGCGCAGCAGGCCGGGCATCGCGACCGAGGCGGTCTCGTCGATCTTGATGGTCGAGAACGCGGCCAGCAGCCGCGGCGCGCGGGTCTTGAGCAGCTGGTACTCGTGCGGATGACACTCGGCGATCAAGCTGATCTCGCCGGCCTCGATCGCCGGCAGGAAGAAGTCCGCGATCGAGCTGCGACCGGTGCGAGTGTCGAGCAGCGGCGGCAGCTGACCGACGTAGAGATAGTCGCCCTCGTCGGACAGCTCGTGGATCATGTCGAGGCAGCGTTGCTCCCACTGCCCGAGGTACATCATCCCGGCGATGATCCGATCGGCCGAGGTCGACCAGATCCGCGGGCTGGTCTGCTCGCCGGCCGGCCTGCTGCCGCGACGGCGTCGCGCGAACTCGCGGGCGAGCGTCTCGACCCAGGTGGTCTTGCCGACTCCGGGTCCGCCGACGAGCAGGATCGAGGCTGGCGTCTCGCGCTCCCACAGGTGCGTGTGCTGGCGTAGATCCGGCGGCTCGACCAAGCGCGAGCGACGACGTCGCGCGTGCGAGACCAGCTCCTCGGCGACCGCATGCAGGGTCGGGAACGCCTCCCAGGTCTCGGGTCGACGGTTGTCGCGGCGCCGTCGGCCGAGTATTGGCGGCGACCAGGGCTCGATGCGCTCGGGCCCGAGCGCACGAAAGTCGAACAGCGAGCGCGGGTCCTTGCCGAGCAGCGCGTTGCTGACCGCCTGGCTGAGCACCTGCGGGGCGATCTCGAGATCCTCGAGGATGAACCACCAGCCGAAGCGCGGCAGCAACACGCGATAGCCGGTCGAGGCATGCTCGGCGCCGAGCTTCGACCACGCGAACGCGAGCCGCAGCGGGATCGCGTCCTTGCCGATCACCCAGCGCTTGCGCATGACCGCGAGCGGGTGGACCTCGACGCGAACCGTGCGGACGTTGAGGGCCTCGTCCCACAGGTACGCGTCGATGCTCGCGTCGTTGCGGGCGATCATGTCGGCGACGATCTGCTCGAGGCCGGCGTAGACCTCGGCCTCGGTCGCGCCGAACACCGCGGGCACGTGATCGGTCCAGCCGTGCGCGAGCAAGCTGCCGGTCAGCTTGCCGTCATGGTGGGTGACGAAATAGACGCGCAGCGACGAGCGGCTCACGGATGTCCCTCCTGCTCGCGGCGCTCGCGATCACGGCCGATCGCCACGCCGACGCGCATCAGCCAGAGCAACGCGAGCACCGGCTCGAGCTTGGTCACGCCATGGCCAATCGTGTGACCAGAAGCGTGGCTGAGCGGGTAGTCCTCGACCTCGACGCTGGCGCGGCGACCCGGGCGAGGCTCCTCGAGCTTGAAGCGGCGAATGATCGGCAGCATCGCGTCGGGGTTGGCTGGCAGCGGAGCGCCGGACTCGAGCGCGGTGGTGAAGGCCTCGCGCTGCGCGAGCGTGCGGGCGATCAGCTCGGCCGGATCATCGCTGGGCGAGCCGTCGAGCACCCGCACGCGCACGATCTCATGCCCGCCGCCGAGCGTCTCGAGCACCTGACAGCCGGACTCGCTGGCGAAGAACGCGAGCACGCTGGGCCCGACCAGCTGCAGCACCAGCATGTCGAGATCGCCGGCGCTGAGCAGATCGAAGGACTCGCGGAACTGGGCCTCGTCGGTGTTGTTGGCTCGCAGCGCGACGATGTCCGCCCGCGTACCGCCGCGGCGCAGGCCGGCGTAGGCCTCGAGCTCGCCGCGACCTTGGTTGACGTAGGCGGAGGCCAGCTCGGCGAACAGCCCGGTCTCGCGGCCCTCGAAGCGGCCGCGCTGGCGTGGATCGCCGACCCGCGAGAGCTCGAGGAACGCCACGTGTTGGTTGGGATCGTCGGCGCGCTCGAGCGCGCGCTCGAGGAACCACACCTCGGCGATCGCTCGCAGCATCGCCTGGCGCTCGCGCAGCGGCAGGCTGGGGCTGAACTGGCGGCGATCGAAGCGACGCACGGTCGTCTTGAAGCGGTTGCTCTCCGCGATCGCGGAGCCGGGCAGGGGATCGTGGGGGAACCGATCGAGCTCGAGCTGCTCGCCGAGTCCTTCGTGGGCGCCCTCGCGCTCGACCACCTGGCCGCTGAGGCGCTGATCATACGCAGCATGCAGCTCCAGCGCCTCGCGCAGCGAGGCGATGTTGGTGCGCAGGACCTCGAGGTTGTAGAGCGCGTCGGTCTCGGGGCTCGAGTGCTGCTCGAGGCCGTCGCCGACGCGGCGGTTGAACTGCTCGAGCAGCACCGCGAGCGTCTTGCTCAGCTGCTCGAGCTTGGGGCTGCGCTCGAGCCCACGCAGGAATTCGAGCGCGGCCGGGACCTGCTCGAGCAGCGCGGCGTTGGGCTGCTCGAGCAGCTCGCCGAGCCGGCTGTGCTCGGGGATCGGATCGGCCTCGCGCAGCGCCTCTTCGTGCACGCGCAGCTCGAGCGCGCGGCTGTTGGCTTTGCCCGCCGCGGCGGACGGGATCGCGTCGCGGGCCTCGTAGATCCACATCATGCGCAGGCTCGCGGCCTGCGAGCGGGTCAGCGTCTCGACCAGCAGCGAGCCGAGGTTGTCCTCCAGCCAGCGCTTGAGCGAGCGCGCACCGTCGCGCGGGTTGAAGCCCTCGCGCACGATCTTGGCCAGCACCGCGTCGGTCGTGCGCACGAACGAGCTGCGCTCGGCCAGCCCGCGGCGACCGAGTAGCCGGGCGAGCTCCTTGCGGGCGATCGCTCGCGCGGCGGCCTCGTCGAGCGGACGAAACTCGACCACGCGATCGATCCGGTTGAACAACTCGGGCGGGAAGAACTCGCGCACGGCCTTGGCGATGTCGTGCATGACCGCGGCCCGATTGCCCGCCGATCCACCGAAGCCGACCATCGACGTGTTGCTGCGCGCGCCGAGGTTGGAGGTCATGATCACGACCGCGTGGCGGAAGTCGGCCACGTCGCCGGCCGCGTCGCTGAGCCGGCCGTCGTCGAACAGCTGCAGCATCAGGTTCAAGACCGAGGGATCGGCCTTCTCGACCTCGTCGAGCAGGACCACGCAAAACGGCTGCGCGCGCACGCGGCTGGTCAGCAAGCCCTCGGGCGAGTAGCGATCGCCGATCAAGCGGGCGGCCGCGCCGGGCACGTTGTACTCGCTCATGTCGAGCCGCACGAGCCGGTTCTCATCGCCGAACAGGTACTCGGCCAGCGCCTTGGCCATCTCGGTCTTGCCGGTGCCGGTCGGGCCGGTGAACAGATACACGCCGTAGGGCCGGCCGGGATCGCACAGGCCTGCCTTGATGCGCACGATCAGATCGCGGACCACCGCGACCGCCTGCGGCTGACCCATGACCTGACGCTCGAACGCCTCGCTGACCTGCTCGGGCCGTAGCGGCTGCGCAGGCGCGAGCAACAGCGGCGGCATCCCGGTGCGATCCGACAGGAGGTCGATCAGATCGCTGGTGCGGATCGGCTTGCGTCCGCCCTCGTCGTCCTCGCGCATCAGGATCTCGCGCAGCTGCATCGACTCGACCCGCTCGCGCGCGACTCGATGGCGCGAGGCCAACGCTCGGACCAGCTCGAGCGCCTTGCCCGGGTATGCGCTGCCCGAGTAGAGCGAGCCCGACAGCTCGTAGATCGATCGAAACACGCGCGGATCGAAGCCGCAGCCGGAGCTGAGCTCGAGCGTGCGGGCCTCGTGCACGAGCATGCGCATGGTCGTGGCCGCGTCGGTCGGCTCGATGTGAATGGTGGTGAACAAGTTGGCGAAGCCCGACGCGTCGGCTTGCAGCTGCTGCCATTGCTCGGGCGTGCACTCGCCGATCAGCGTGAGCTCGGAGCGCGCGACCGGGCCGCGGAAGAACGACGACAAGCTCCGGTCATTCTGGCGCGACTCACCGATGCGGCCCCACGCGTGCAGATCGTCGACCCACAGCACGATGCGCTTGGCGTAGGTCTCCTCGAGCAGCTCGATGCAGCGTTGCTCCCACTGCCCGAGGTAGCTCATGCCCGCGATGATCCGGCGGCCGCTGATCTGCCACACGTGGTGCACGCGGTCGATGTTCTGGTGCGCGTCCCAGCCGTCGGACTCGAGCAGGTCGAGCACCGCGCGGTGCAGCAGCGTGGTCTTGCCGACGCCCGGCGGGCCGATCAGCATGACCGGCGCCTTGCGAGCACCACACAGGAGCTGCCGCAATTGCTCGCGGTAGGGGTTGCGAGGCATGCCCGGCGCGAGCTCGTTGTCGACGGCCTTGCGGGTGAGATCGAAGCCGAGCTCGGCCAGCAGCGTGGTGCCGGGCCGACGTCGGCGCGCGCCGATCCGCGCCATCTCGGGCCCCTCGGCGCGGGGCAGCTGCGCGAGCAGGGACTGCGGCTCGGCCCGGAACGCGACGATCTTGAGCGACTCGTTGCCTTGCTTGCGCAGCGCCTCGAGCTCTTCGGTGCCGAGCTTGGCCGCTGACCAGAACTTCTGAAAGACCGCGTTGGCAAGCTCCTCGATCGTGTGACGGCCGTCGCCGAGCGGGAACCACTCGTCGGTGCGCAGCGGGTGATAGGCGATCTGCAGGCTGCGATCGGGCCCGAGCGGGCGCGGCTCGATGATCAGCGGGACCTTGCCGGTGAAGCGCACGCGGCCTTCGTGGTTGCGGACCGCGAGATCGAGCTGCACGTAGTGAAGCCGACGACCACGGATCAGCTGGAGGCTTGGCAGGTCGGCGGGCGTGGCCGCACGCACGCGCTCGCGACAGTCGGCGACGAAGCGATCGCGCAGCTTGCTGGACGTGCGCCCGCCGACGAACACCTCGCTCCCGCCGAAGCCCAGCGACCACCAGCGGCTGAAGGTGCCCATGCGCCGCTGGAAGACCGAGACCGAGACGTCGAGCATGCTCATGACCCGGCCTCCTCGTCCGCTTCGCCAGCGAACGCACGCTCGACCAGCGGCGTGAACATGACCTCCTCGAGCCGCGACCACAGCTCGGCCGGATCGAGCTCGGTGCTGCTCGGGAACAGGCTGCCGCGCACCAGGGCGTCCTCGCAGAAGTGCGCGCGCTTGGGCGTGGCGTCGAGCTCGGCCCGGCGCAGCGGCTTTGGCAGCGTCTGCAGGTGCTCGCGCGCCCACTCGGCCCGCTCGATGGTGGCGCGCGCAGACACGAAGCGGACCAGCAGGTGGGTCGGCCGGCGATCTTGCGACTGCTTGCGCTCGTGCACGTAGCGGTGCTCGAAGCGAAACAGGCCGAGCTGGTGCTGGAGCAGCGCGCCGCAGTGGCGGCCGTCGATGCACATCAGCACGTCGCGGAATTTTCGGGCGGGCGCGTCGGGCTCGAGATCCGCGGTGAGCTGCTCGTGCAGCCACGCCGCGCTGCGCGGCGGGCCCCACTGGCGATCGTGCGGCCACGCGACGTCGGCCTTCTCGCGATCGTGAAGCACGTGGAAGCTGGCTCGCCAGCCGCGAGGCTGGAGCCGCTCGAGCAGCGGTAATAGATAGATCAGCAGCGCGCCGCGGGGATCCTGCTCTTGCAGGTGCACGGTGATCGAGTGGCGCTCGTTCTCCAGCAGCAGCGCGTCGACGATCGCCACGCGCAGCGTTCGGTATGCGTCCTCGGCCGCCTCTTGATAGACCTCGGCGGGCTCGCCTTCGTAGAGCGCGGCGATCGTCAGCTCCTCGGCGGAGTCGATCGACTCGCGCAGCGTGTCGATGCGATCGACGGTGCCGACGATGCGACCGTGCTCGGCCTGCAGGCGACCCAGCTCGGCCGAGTGCTCCCAGGCCGAGCGCTCGCCCTTGCGCTCGTGCGCGCCGTAGCCGAGCTCGGCCACCAGCACCCGCACGCGATCACGCAGCTCGCGAACCGGCGCCAGCTCGGACGCCGCCGCGGCGCTGCGCCGCAGCGCGGAGACTCGCGTGAGCGCGTCGAGGGTCCGCCGGGCCGTGCGACCGGTCGGGACCGAGACATCGATCGCGAGGTTGTCCTGCGTCTCGCTGACCAGCATGCGCTCGCGCTTGCCGAGTGCGAGCGTGGGCGTCCCGGCCTCGCGCACGCGAATGGTGCCGGTCTCGCTGCGATCGCCGAGCGGCGCCAGCGTGCGCGCGATCGGTGCGACCAGCCGATCCTCGAGCTCGCGCCGCAGCGCTCGCGCGCCGTAGGTGTCCGAGTAGCCCTCGCGCGCCAGCCGGTCGAGCGTCTCGCCAGCGACTTCGAGGGCGATGCCGCGCTCACCGATGCCGTCGCGCTCGCGCACGCGGGCGAGCGAGACCTCCGCGACCGCGTGGATCTGCTCGCGGTCGAGCGGATGAAACGGGATCACGCGATCGATGCGGTTGACGAACTCGGGCCGAAAGTGCGTGTCGACCTGCTCGAGGTAGTAGCGCTCGGCCTCGGCGGGATCGCTGTCGCGCTTGCCACCGCCCCCAAACCCGGAGCTTGGCCGCCGATGCGCGGCGCCGAGGTTGGAGGTCATGATGATGATCGCGTTGTGAAACCACGTCGTGCGCCCGCGCGCGTCCGACAGCCGGCCCTCGCCGCAGACCTGCAGGAGCAGATCGAACACGGCCGGGTGCGCCTTCTCGATCTCGTCGAGCAGGATCACGCAGAACGGCTGCTGGCGGACTCGCCGGGTGAGCACGCCGTCGTCGCGATCGGTGCCGCGGATCAGTCGCTCGGCCGCGAGCGGATCCATGTACTCGCTCATGTCGAAGCGAACCGTGCGCTCGGGCGAGCCGAACAAGAAGCGCGCGAGCGTCTTGGCGACCTCGGTCTTGCCGACGCCGGTCGGGCCCACGAACAGGAAGGTTGCGAGTGGCTTGGCGGCCGGCTGCAGTCCGGCCTTGACCGTGCACAGCGTCTCGGCGATGCGACCGATGGCCTCGTGCTGGCCGATCACGCGCTCGTGGAAGAACTCGACGATGCGCCGATACTCGAGGTTTCGATCCTCGCGCAGCAGGAACATCGGGATGCCCGAGTGGATCGAGAACCCGCGGTAGACCTCGTCGGGGCCGATCGGCTTGGGCTTGCCGTCGTCGTCGAGCTCGCCTTCATGGGTGGCGCGCAGCGAGGCGTAGAAGCGCAGCGCCTTGCCGGGGAACGCTTGATAGGAGAAGTAGCGCTCAGCCAGATCGACGAGCGGGGTCACGGCGTCGCGGGACAGGGTCGGGCGCTCGGCGTCGACCTTGCGATCGTGGTTGGCTCGAGCCTCGAGGATCGCGTGGGTCTGCCTGGCGTCGAGCGCCTCGACGGCGATCCGGTTCATGTACGCGAAGAAGCCGACGTGGCGCTTCTCGTGGTGCTCGAGCGCCTCGGGGCTGATCTCGCCGAGCACCCGCACGCGCCCACGCTCGAGCCACGGCCGCATGCTGGCCGCGACATCGCCGAGCTCGCCGCTGGTCCGCGCGAACAGATCGGCGAGGTTGTCGAAGTAGAGGATCACGTCGAGCATCTCGGCCGCAGCCATGACGTCGTTGACCCGCTGCTCGAGCTGACCAAACCCCGACTGGCCGGCGACCAGCTGCGCGCCCGAGGTTGCGACCAGCTCGGGCAAGGTCGCGAGTCGACCCTTGGACTTGGACCCGCTCAGCCAGCGCTGCACGAGCCCATGCACGACCGCGGTCTTGCCCGCCAGCTCGGGCCCGACCAGCATCAACGCGAGCCGCTCGGGCCCACGCAGCAGCGCGTCGAGGCTGGCCATCTCGCGCTCGCGGTGCAGCACGGGCGCCGGTCGACGCAGGCGAATCTCCTCGATCAGCGAGGTGCCGATGCGCCCGAGCAGCGCCCGCGCGTCGGACTGGTTGCGCTCGAGCGCGCGACGACGACGAGCCGCAGCGCGGGCCTCGGCGCCGGCTCGCTCTTCGCGATCGACCTCGATGATCAGGCGCTCGAGCGTGAATGGATCGGCGCCGCGCAGCAGCGACAAGAACTCGCGACCGTCAAGCTCCCGAGCCGCGACGATGCGCTCGATCTCGCTGCGGATCCGCTTGTTGCGAAGCTCGGCATCCTCGCCGCCGCCGGGGATCCAGATCGCGTGACGCAGGTTGAGCACGACCGCCCAGACATCGGCCGCGCTGCTCGAGTCCGGCACGATCACGCACGGGAACAGCAGCGGCTGATCGATGCGCACGCGCTCGGGCAGGTCGTCGCGCTGGAGCGGCACCTCGACCTGCTCGAGCGTGACCTCGGCGTGCGGATCGAAGCCGGCC
Source organism: Enhygromyxa sp. (assembly GCA_035538075.1). GTDB lineage: Bacteria > Myxococcota_A > Polyangia > Nannocystales > Nannocystaceae > Plesiocystis. The sequence goes on along the minus strand of DATLLB010000271.1, from coordinate 14,412 downwards.
AGTCCGCCACCGCCGAGCTTGGCCAGGTGCTCGCGCAGGAACAGCTCCTGCTGCTCGATGGCCTCGCCGCGCGTGCGGCCGTAGGCGATCAGCGTGGGATCGGCGAACGGCCAGACCAGGAAGTCGCCGCGTTGCAGCTCTTCGATGACCAGCAGGACGACGAGTTGCAGCGGCTCGGACATGCGGGATTGCGGCCCGCAAGTCTAACAGGACGCCAGCGCGCGATGCCCGGCCGTTTGATCCCCGACCGGGATTATTTGATCGAAATCTCCTTGTTGATCACCGCCCCGCCGCGCTCGACGGTGACCGACAGGTGACTGGCGCGACGCAGCTTCTGGTACATCGCGAGCGCGTCGTCGATGGTCCCGAGCTTGGCTCCGTTGATCTCGCTGACCACGTCGCCGTTCTTGAGCCCGAGCATGGTCGCGAGGCTGCCGCTCTTGATGCCCGAGACCCGGAAGCCCTGGGTCTCGCCGTCCTTGGTGACGGGGAACATGCGAGCCTGGGTCATCAGCTGGGTGGGGTTGGCCATCAGCTTCTCGACGAAGGCCCGATCGACGGTGCAGGAATTCTCGTTCGCGCAGCTGATCGCCTGCTCGGCGCCATCGATCGCCACCGACTTGCCGTCGGGCTTGCTCTTCGGCTCGGCCGCGGGCTTGCTCGCCTTCGGCGTGGCCTCGGGTTTGGGCGGCTCGGCGCCGAGGCTGATGAACTCGCGGCGGCCCTGGTTGAGCAGCACCACACGGCCACGCTCGACCGCCAGAATCGTGACGCCGGGCCGCACCTGCTCGTTGGCGGTGTAGGGGCCGAGGCGGTGGGTCTCGACGTCCTGAATGGTCGCCATCGACCAGGTCGGATCGTCGGACTCCATGGTCGCGAGCAGGCGCAGCGGCAGCTTGCTCTCGACCTCGCCGATCTGCATCTCGCCCGCGCTGGCCAGCAACGGCTGCTCTTCGACCGGGACGCAGCTCGGGCAGAACACGTTGGCGGCGAGGATCGCATCCGCCGACTGCTGCTTGCGGGTGCTCTTGTCGGCCATGCCCGCGAGCGCTCGATCGTTGAGCTTCTGCGCGGCCTTGGCCTTGGCGTCGAGCTCGTCGGCCTCGTCGTCTTCGCCTTCGCCCTCGAACGGATCTTCGTCACCCTCGCCCGCCGCTTGGGCGACGCTCGACACGTCGAGCAGCAGCTTGGTCGTGAAGTGGGTGGTGAGCGCGCTACCGGCGAAGAACACGACCAGGCCAACACCACAAAACTTGATCAGGCCCACGTGACGAGACAGCAGTCGCATCGTGCTGGTCAAAGCTGCAACCAGCATGCCACGCGGCCGGGATTGCGCCGCGAGCCGCTATTCGCCCGAATTCGTGGCTTTTGGGCTGATCTGCGAGACCGCGAGAGCGCCTGCGCGCTGGGCTGTGGGACCCGGCGGCTGACAAAACGGCAAGCCTCGTTGCGCCGCTCGGACCTCTCGGCGACGGCGTTGCCATGCGAAGCCACGCTCGCAGCCCGCTGCTCCGCAGGCGCTACTCGTCGATCGGCTCGAAGTCGGCCTTGCTGGCGCCGCAGTCGGGGCAGATCCAGTCCTCGGGCAAGCTCTCGAACGGGGTGCCTGGTGCGACGCCGCTGTCGGGATCGCCCTGCGCGGGATCGTAGACGTGACCGCAGATGGTGCAGTGATACTTGCGAGGGCTCGGCATGCGTCGCGCGACGATAACAGGCCCGCGAGACGAGCACGAGCGGAGGCAGCGGCGTCTCGGGTTGATAGAGTCCCGCTCATGAGCCGCAAGCTCCGGGCCGTGTTCATGGGCTCACCCGACTTCGCCGTGCCCTCGCTGCATGCGGTCGCGCGTCGCTGTGATCTGCGCGTGGTCGTCAGCCAGCCCGATCGTCCGGCCGGGCGCGGGCGCAAGCTCAAGCCGCCCGAGGTCAAGGTCGCCGCCGAGGCGCTCGGCGTGCCGGTGTTGCAGCCGACGGCGGTGCGGCAAGGCAAGCTCCGCGCGCTGCTCGAGCCCTACGCGCCCGAGCTGATCGTCGTCACCGCGTACGGCCGCATCCTCGGCGAGGACGTGCTCGAGCTGCCGCCGCACGGCTGCATCAACGTGCACGCCTCGCTGCTGCCTCGCTGGCGTGGCGCGGCGCCGATCCAGCGCGCGGTGCTGGCCGGCGATGCGCAGACCGGAGTTGCGATCATGAAGATGGACATCGGCTGCGACACCGGTCCGGTCTATCGCATGCGCGCGACCGACATCGGGCCCGAGGAGACCTCGGGCGAGCTGTTCGAGCGGCTCGCGGCGCTCGGCGGCGAGGTGCTCGACGAATTCCTGGCCGAGTTCCCCGACGTGCCGCCGCCGGTCGATCAGCGCGAGCTGCCGGGCGAGCCTGTCCACGCGGCGAAGCTCGAGAAGCACGAGGGCGTGGTCGACTGGTCGCGCTCGGCTCGCCAGGTGATCGATCACATCCGCGGGATGGATCCGTGGCCGGCCGCGGTCACGCAGCGCGGCGAGATCACGCTCAAGCTGTTTGCGGCCGGTCGGAGCGAGCGAGCGCGTCCGGCCGACGCGGCACCCGGGACCGTGCTGGCTATCGACGAGCTCGGCATGCACGTGTGCACGAGCGAAGCGGTCGTGCGCGTCGGCGATGTCCAGGCGCCTGGCAAGCGACGCATGAACGCGCGCGAGTATGCCGTGGGGCAGTCGCTCACAGGCGGGGAGCGGCTCGGCGCGTGAGGGGCTCGGCGCTCGCGTTGGTGCTCGCAACGGCGCTCGCGTGTGAGCGCAAGCCAGAGCCGCAGGAGCAGACGCAGGCGCAGGCCGAGCTCGACGCGGGCGCCCTGCGAGCGAGCGCGATCGAGGGTCTCGAAGCGGCCGCCAACGATCCCGTGTTCGCCAGCAAGCTCGCGCTGGCTGGCGCGCTCGAGCACCCGGACATCGAGGTTGCGCTCGAGCGGCTGCTCGCGCGTGCGACCGCCGATGCGACCCTCAGCGCCGCCTCCGATCGCTTCTTCGCCGAGGTGCAGGAGGGCCCGGCCATGCGCGCCGCGCTGGCCGAGTTTGCGCGCGCCAACCCGGAGCTGGATTTGACCGCGCTGACCGAGGGCTTCGTCGCGCATGTCGATGAGCGGCTCACCCGGACGGCGATCGCCGAGCGGATCGAGGCCGTGCTTCGTACCGAGCTGCGCAACGCCGACGCTGCCTTGGCGCGGGCCCTGCTGATCGAGGCTGGCGCGGCCGAAGTGCTCGGCTTTGCGATCGTGCTCAGCTTCGCCGACGCCAACGTCCGCGCCGCGCTCGAGCAGCGGCTCGGCAAAGATCCGGCCGCCCTGCAGCAGCGACTCGAGCGACACCTCGCCGAGGCGGGGCTGCTGGGGATCGTGGCGATCCTCGATCAGGAGACGACCGCCAAGCAGCTCGCGGGAGCGCTCGCGCGAGCGCTCGACGACGCCGACGTGCGCGAGCGCTGCGAGGGGCTGTTCGGGCTCGCGCTGGCCGAGGAGCTCGATCAGGTGGCGTTCGAGCGCGAGCTTCGAGCGCTGCTCGACGAGCCTGCGGTCGAGCGCGAGGCGGGGGCGCTGCTGGGGGCGATCGCGGGCGATGAGGCGGTGCGGGAGCGGGTCGCGAGCTGGGCGAAGGCGGTCGCCAAGGCGCCGGGGTTCGCCGACCGGGTGCTCGACGCCATTGATTGATTATCCGCGCAGTGCTCAGCCGCCGAACAGCCAGATCGCACCGAGCACCGCGAGCGCGAGCAGACCGACGAGGACAGCGATCATGAGCAGCCCACCCGCGAAGCCGAGCGCGACCGTTCGTCGAAAACGCCTCTGCTGCGTCGCGGTCAAGCTCGCCTTCGCGGCCGGGATCACGCCCAGACGCTCGCGCAGCGAACCGAGTCGCTCCTGCAGCAGCGCGTCGTTGAACTCCTCGGCGTAGAGGTTCTTCGAGTTGCACCCGCGCGCGAACGCTCGGGCCATGCGGGCCGGCGCGCGCAGCATGCCGACCGGCAGCGCGAGGTGGTTGAGCACCCACGCCGCACGAAAATTCTCGCAGCCGCTGCCCAGCTCCCACGCGGCGATCTCGGCCTCGCCGATGAAGTCGGTGTCGTAGCCGGTCACGAGGTGGTGGAGATCGTGACGTCGCACGGCGCGGATGCGGCCGGCGGTGTTGGGGAAGCCGAGCTTCAAAGGCCCGAGCTTGGCGAGGGTCACCCAGCGGTCGTTGTAGCCGCCGTCGTCACCGAACGAGTTGTCGACGAAGTATCGGGTTCGGGCCGCGAGCACGCTCATGTCGGGGTCGTAGTGGGTTGCCGTCGCCATGCCGCAAAGATGCAGCGGCGAGGCGCGCTCGAACACTCGCGTTTCGGGTTCGGCGAACACCTCGAAATCGTGGGAATCGAGGCGAATCGCGGGCGATCTCGGTGCCTCGCATATCGGCCCGCTCGCGTTTCGCCTAAAACCGAGCAGGCGTGGCCCGAGCGAAGACCGAACCTCGCAAGCGACCTCGGCAGTCGCGTTCGCGCGTGCTCTACGACGCGCTGGTCGAGGCCACCATGCGCCTCCTCGCGAGCGAGGGCGTCGCCGCGGTCACGACCGCGCGGGTGGCCGAGCTGGCGGGCGTCAGCATCGGCTCGCTCTACCAGTACTTTCCGAGCCGCGAGGCGCTGGTCGCCGCGGTCATCGATCACAAGCTCGAGTCCGACACCCAGGAGCTGGTGCCGATCATCGTGGGCCTGCGTGACGCCGATCTCGACGCGGCGATCCGCGGGTTGGTCGAGGTCGCGGTCCGCTACTACCGGGATGAGACGCCGCTCTATCGCGAAATGGTTGCGGCGATGGCTGCGGTCGATCGCGACGCATACGTCCGCCGGATCCTCGAGGGCTTCGATCAGGCGATCGTGTCCGTGCTCGCGCCCCACCGCGACCAGCTCTCTGCACCGCTCGAGCGCTGCGCGTGGATCATGCGCGAGACGCTGATCAGCTGCGTGCGCGAGGCTGCGGCCCACCACCCGGATGCGTTCGCCGACAGCTTCCTGGCCGCGCGCCTCGAAGCCATGTGTCGTGCGCTGCTCGGCGCCCCGGGCGGCGATCGTTAGCGTGCTATCGTGCCGACGTGGACGGACCGACGACGGAGGACAAGCCCGGTCGCCAGCGGCTCCCGATCGCGGCCACGGGCAACAGCTCGGCCGCGCGGATCCTCGATGACTGGTACGTGGTCTGCACTTCGGAGCAGCTCGGCAAGTCCAAGCCGCTAGCAACGATGCTCTACGGACTGCCGATCGTCGTGTTTCGAACCGCGGCGGGCGAGGTCGGAGCGCTGCTCGATCGCTGCCCGCACCGCAATGTGCCGCTGTCGGACGGCACAGTCGACGGCGAGCTGCTGCGCTGTGGCTATCACGGGTGGGCGTTCGATACCGCGGGCGCGTGCAAGCAGATCCCGACGCTGTGCGGCGAGCCGGGTGGCAAGGCTCGGACCGTGCAGCGCTTCGCCGCGCGCGAGCAGGACGGGTTGATCTGGGTCTATGCCACGCCCGACGCCGAGCCGGCGCGCGAGCCCTATGTCTTCCAATTCGTCCGCGACCCTCGCTATCACTCGGGTCGGGAGATCTTCGAGGTCGACGGGACCATTCACGCGGTCGCCGAGAATGCCCTCGACGTCCCGCACACCGCATTTTTGCACAAGGGCCTGTTTCGCAAGTCGGGCGCGGGCAATCGGATCGAGGTCGTGGTCCGACGCTGGCACGATCGTGCCGAGGCCGAATACATCGGCGAGCCGCGGCCGCCGGGCGTGGTCGGCAAATTGCTGGCGCCGCAGGGCGGCGTGGTCACGCACTTCGATCGCTTCGTGCTGCCCAGCATCACCGAGGTCGAATACAAGCTCGGCGAGACCAGCCACATTTGTACGGTCAGCGCATTGACGCCAATCACCGAGACGCGGACGCGCTTGACCGCGGTCATCAGCTTTCGGCTGCCGGTGCCGTCGGGCTTGGTCTCGCCCGTGCTCGGGCCGGTCGCGCGGGCGATCTTTCGCCAGGACGCGGTCGTGCTCGAGCGGCAGCGGGCGAGCATCGAGCGCTTCGGCGGCGAGGCGTTCGCGTCGACCGAGGTCGATGCTCTGGGCCCGCAGATCCTCAGGTTGCTGCGCAACGCCGAGCGGGGCGATCGCAGCCCGCTCGCCGAGCCGCACGAGCACCGCTTCGTCATGGAGGTCTGAGATCGATGAGATTCACCGGGTGACCCGGTGAATCTCGCAGAAGTCGATGCGCTGCGGCGGCAGCCCGGGCCGTAGCTGGCGCAGGCACTCGCGCAGCACCGCGAAGTGGGTGAACGCGATCACGCGACCGCTCGACGGCAGCGCCTCGATCCACTCGCGGATCCGGGCGATGAACTGGCGGCCGTTTTCCTGATCGGGATCGGGCTTCGCCGACGCAATCTCGCGGATCGCCTTCGCGTCGAGCCGGGTGATGTCGAGGAAGCCTTTGTTGGCGACCACCAGCTCGCGCAGGCGTGGCTCGATGACCACGCTCGCGTTGGGCAGCGCGAGCTCGGCGGTGCGACGGGCTCGCAGCAGCGGGGACGCGAGCACCAGATCGAACTGCTCGGTCTCGACCTCGCGCGCGAGCGAACGGGCCTGGGCCTCGCCGTCCGCGGTGAGATCGGTGTCGGCCTGGCTTCCGTCTTGGTTGCCGAGGCTCTGCGCGTGGCGGATCAGCCAGAGGTCGAGCACGCGCGCGAGTCTATCCAATCACTGGACTAGACGAGCACGCGAATGCGCCGACGGCCGAACTCGCCGGCTTTGGCCTCGAATCGCCCGGCCAGGGCGGTCGCACACGTGGGGCAGCGTCCTTCGGTGTCGAGCTTGTAGCTGAGCAGGGCGTACCAGTCCCGCACGATCAGCGCCTCGCCACAGCCGGCGCAGTAGGTGGTGTCGCCTTCGACGTCGTGCACGTTGCCGACGTAGACGTGCTTCAGCCCGACCTGCTTGGCGATCGCCCGAGCCTTGCGCAGCGTGGCCGGTGGTGTGGGCGGGACCTCGCGCAGCTTGTAGTCGGGGTGAAAGGCGGAGAAGTGGAGCGGGACCTCGGGGCCGAGGTGCTCGAGGATCCACTCGCACTGGGCCTGCAGCTGGGCGTCGTCGTCGTTGTGGCCGGGGATCACCAATGTCGTGATCTCGGTCCAGACCTTGGTCTCACGGACCAGATATTCGAGGGTCTCGAGCACGGCGCCCAGTCGGGCGCCGGTCAGCTTGCGATAGAACTCGTCGGAGAAGCCCTTGAGGTCGACATTGGCGGCGTCCATCTTCGCGTAGAATTCGGCGCGGGGCTGGGCGTGGATGTAGCCGGCGGTCACGGCCACCGTGGCGACGCCGCTCGCGTGGCAGGCGTCGGCGATGTCCATCGCATATTCGGCGAAGATGGTCGGATCGTTGTAGGTGAACGCGACGCTCCGACAGCCGTGCGCGACGGCGGCCGCGGCGATGGCCTCAGGCGTGGCCGAGGCCGCGAGCGTGTCCATGTCACGCGACTTGGAGATGTCCCAATTCTGGCAAAACTTGCAGCTGAGGTTGCAGCCGGCGGTGCCGAGCGAGAGCACGCTGGTGCCCGGATAAAAGTGCGCGAGCGGCTTCTTCTCGATCGGGTCGATGCATAGCCCCGACGAGCGATTGTAGGTGGTCAGCACCATCTCGCCGCCGAGGTTCTGGCGGACGAAGCACAGGCCGCGCTGGCCCTCGGCCAGCGTACAGTCGCGCGGGCACAGATCGCAGACGATCTTGCCGTCGTCGCGGGCGTGCCAGTAGCGGCCGACATAGTTGGAGCTGCGGGCGTCGTCGGGCATCAGTGGTGCCATCCTCGAGATTGCTCGGTGTGATTCCGGGGCTCCGCGAATTTGCTGACTTCGAAGCGCTCGAGCGTGATTTGACGATCCCAGAAGGTGGAGGACAGGCCGGCCTTGCGCTTGAGGTTGTCGAGGAACGCGCCACGCTCGGGCAGCGTCTCCCACACCTGCGGCAGGAACAGCCCGCGGTAGCCGGAGTAGCTCAGGATCACGCCGTCGACGTGCGGGCGAAGCTGACGGCGGGCGTCAGCCTCGTCGTCGAAGTCGATGGGCGTGCGCGGACCCAAGATCGAGATCGAGAAGGTGACTAGCTCCAGCTCGTCGGCGCGCAAGGGTCGGGTGCGCGGGTCGTGGAAGGCGGCCATCACCGCGTTGTGGCGCAGGTCGTCGAGCAACGCGCGGCGCGGCTCGACCGAGCCGATGCAGCCGTGCAGATGATCGCCGTGGTTGATGGTGACGAACGTGGCCGCGAGCTTGGCCAGCCACGGGCGCTCGGGGATCTGCATGTTGGTCGCGCCGAGGTGCTCGGCCACGGCGCCGCGGGCGATTGCGACGAGCACGTCGCCTTCCAGCTCGCGGGGCTCGACGGGGAGTGGGGCATTCATGACGGCACCTCCTCACGAATCGCGAATGCGGCGTAGCCGACCACTCGATCGCGCGGCCCCGCAGTGTCACCGCTATTACGCAGATCGAGCAGCTCGAGCGCGAGCGGATGGTGGCGGGAAAACTCGATCAGCCCGTCGATGCAGCGAGCGCCGCAGGCTCGCCGCGGATCGAGGCCGGGCGTGTGGGTGCTCGCAATCCACGACGCGGTGGCCTCGTCGAGGCGGCGGGCCTCGGCGTAGTCGTGATAGTGCGAGAGATCGCTGGAGATGACGATCAGCGTCTCGGGTCCGCCCCAGACGCGCTCGAGCACCTGCGCGACCTGGGCCGGAGATGCGTCGCCGACGACCAGGGGCAGCAACGTGAAGCGGGGCAGCAGCGCCTGCAAGAATGGAATGTGCACTTCGAGCGAGTGCTCGAGCTCGTGCGCCTGCTCGCTGCGAATCACCTGCGGCAGCTCTAGCACGGCGGCCGCCAGCGCGGCGTCGACCTCGACCTCACCGAGCGGCGTGGCGAAGCAATCGGCGGCCGGCAGCGCGAGGCCGTCGAGGTACACGCGATGCGCCGGGCCGAGCAAGACGACCTTCTCGATCTGCGCTGCGCGTGCGCGGACGCTGGCGTAGGCCGTGGCTGCGATCGGGCCCGAATAGACGTAGCCCGCGTGCGGCGCGATGATGCCTTTGGGTGCGGCGCCGACCGGCTGGGCGGTCGCGAGGAGCTCGGTCACCGTCGCGCCGAGCTGGCCGGCGGTGCCAGGGTAGAAGCGACCGGCGACCGCTGCGGGGCGGACTCGGGTGGACGTTTGGCGTGGCACGCGAGGCGATCATGGCACGATAGCGAGCGCACGCTCGACCGCAGATGCTGCGGTCAAATCACGCAGGCTGTTCGCGGATGGCCCAGCCGAGCTGCGGCGTGACCTCGAGGGTGGTTGGGTCTTGGCGGACGCCAGCGAAGCCGCCGAGCAGCTGCATGGGGATGATCTGGCCGAGATAATTCCAGCGCATCGGAACGCAGGAGAGCGCGGCCGGGAACGCGTCCGTGGTCGGGGCGCCGCCGAAGCTGTTCTTGTCGAGCATGCGCTCGCGCCAGCCCCGGAGGTACGGATGGGGGATCAGCTGCGGAGGTGCGTCGTGAGCCGCACGGTGGCGAAGATAGGGGAACAACAGCGACAACCACCCCGTGATGTAGGGTCCACCGGAGTTGTCATCGAGCTTGTACATCGAGCACCAATGTGCGGTGTCGACCTCGCCTTCTGCGGCTGCCACAAAACCGTCGAGGATCGGGCGGAGCTCGCGAACCCACCAGTCGAGGCCGAATTCGGCGAACACCTCCGCGCGTGCGCGGATCGATCGCCAATCCGCGGGCGTGCCGGTCAGCGTGACGCGTGGGATTCCGCAGAGGCTCAATAACTCGTACTCGAAATAGCCCTGCATCGCGTCGAGCAACACGAGTTGCGAGACGGTGCGTTCGAGCAGGCCCGTGGTCGAGAAGTTTGCGACCACGAGCTCGCAGCGCTTGCCGAGATGTTGGCGCAGCTCAGCCGTGAGTTGGTCGAATAGCTCGGGCCAGGGATTGAGGCCGCCGCGGACGAAGTCGTCGCGGCGAGCGGACAGCAACAACTTGCCCTCATGTGCGACGAGGCGTCCGCGTAGCTCTTCGGCGTGCAGACTCAGGTGGTTGGCGAAGCCCTGCGCGAGCACGATCCACACGTGATCGGGCGAGAGCGAGAGTGGCAGGTGGGCGTCGAAGGCCAGCTGCACGGCGGCTACGAATGGGTGCACGCCAGCCTCGAATACGCCGCCGTCGACGGTCGAGCTGGCTTCGTAGCCGCGCATCGGCGGGTCGATCGTGGTCATGTGCCCGCGAGTGAGCTCGTATCGAGCGACACTCGCGAGCCGATGAATGGCCTCGGCCACCGGAATGGTGTCGAGCCGCCGTGTGCCGGGCTCGACCGTGGAGACCTCGAAGGTCACGGACATGCGATGAGCATAGCGCGAGCTCAGTCGATCAGACCTTCGTCATTCATCGCGTCGAGGCTCGGGGCGTGGCCGGGCGTGATCACGAAGTACGTGGTCGCAACCCCGCGAATGACCACGCGCGGGACCGGATAGGGCTCGCCCTCCACGGTGCCGAGCAGGCGTCCGTAGTTGTCGTGGATCTCCCGGCGCGGTGTGTACGACGCGAGCCCGACGATCTCGCACAGGTAATGAGCGTCGCGTGGGTAGTGCTGGGTGGTCGTGGACACGCCGCTGACCTCTCGCCGCGCGACCACGTTCTCGGCCATCGCGGCGTACAGATCATCGAGCCGCTTCATGCCGGCCAGTAGCGCGTCGCGGACCTGCGGGTCGTAGTCGAATTGATAGATGTCGCCGTTGAGCTCGTCGTGGTGATCGTAGAGCAGTCGGCCGAGGTGGCTCGCTCGCCCGGCGATCCACTTGCCGGTGTAGTGCTCGATGTTCTGCACGATCGTGCCGGCCAGCGCGACCAGGGGGCTGCAGCGCTCGGCCCACTCGTCGAAGGTGGGCCGCAGCGTCTGGGCGGCCTCCTCGGCGCGGCGGCGGATCAGCTCGCCGCGCTGGGCAATCTCGGCCTCGGCCTGTTGGCGCGCGTCCGCGGTGCCGGCCACGATCGCGGCGATCTGCTCGTTCTCGGGCGCGTCGGGCAGGGCGCTGCGCAGCGCGTCGGCGTAGCGCTCGGCGTTGTAGCTCTCGTTGGCGATCGCGGCTCGGGTCGCCTCGGCCACGCACACGGCGGTCAGCTTCTCGATCGCTTCTCGCCGCAGCGCGGCGGCCTTGCTCGCCCAGGCGTCGGCTTCGTCGTGCTCCTCGGGCAGGATCTCGATCGCGTTCGCCACCGCCTCGTCGACGTAGACGAGCTTCTGCAGGATCTCGGGCCAGGTCGAGATCGCCGAGTAGGGATCGTCCTGCGTCATGTACTGGCGCTCGCGCTGTGCGTCCTCGTAGGGTGAGCGGGCGCGCTCGATCGCGTTGGCGTACTCGATCTTCTGGAAGAGCCGCTCCTTCCACTGCTGCGTGCGCTCGATCAGCCTGGGCACCGCGGACTCGACCGCCGCGATCGCGGGGTGGCTGTGATCGATGGCTCGCAGATCGTCGAGGATCTGCTCGGCGGCGCGAGCGAAGCGGATCATCGAGCGCGAGGCGCTGTCGATGGTGCTGTCGATGCCGTAGCCGACGCTGCCGTTGATCAGATCGACGCTCTCTTCGAAGCTCGCTTGCGCTTTGCTGTGCTCCTCGCGGTAGGTCTCGAGCGCCTGGTTGAGCCGGGTCAGCACCGCCTGGACCTTGGTGTCGGCGGCGATGTCGATCGCGAAGCTCGGCACCTGCTCGGCGTCCGCGACCGCGCGGGCGAGCTCGGGATCGATCCGGCTCAGGGCCGCGCGCGCACGGTTGTCGAGCAACTGCGCGCGTTGATGGGCCAAGAACGGGGCGAGCGTGGCGAGCCGGGCCTGCAAGCGCGGCGCATGCTCGAGCACCCGCGAGTCCGAGCCCAACGCGAGCGCTCGCTCGAGCCGCTCGACCAGCGGCTTCACGAAGCTCTCGACCTCCTGGATCTCGCGCAGGACGATCTTGTCGCCGAGCTGCTGCTCGGAGTGGGTTAACGCGCGCTGGCATTCGCTGAGAAATTCCGCGACCTCGGGCACGTCGGACCAGTCGCGCTGCAGCGGGAGCAAGGCCTCGCGCAGCTGCTTGCGCGACGCGATCACGCTGTCCTCGTCGAGGTTGTCGGTGTCGCGGACGAGCGACTCGAGCGGATAGGTGGCCTGCCGGATCAGCGGCGCGGTGCGGACCTTGGCGATCAGCGGAGGCAGCTCGGTCGCCACGCGCTGCTCGAGCTCGTGATGCCGCGCGAGCGCGGCCTGGATCTCGGGGACGTCTGCGAGCCGCGGGTTTTGAAACGCGGGCGCCAGCTTCTTGACCGCGTCCCAGGCCAGCACGACGCGCTCGGGATCACGGTCGAAGTTGCGCTCGACGGAGTCGAGCGCGGTCGTGAAGGCGATCTCGCCGTAGCCCTCGACGTCGGCCTCGACGCGGAACAGATCGAAGGCCTCGGCGAGCAGGCGCAGCTCGGCGGCCTTTTGCTCGGTCTCGGTGAGCCACGATTCGGCCGCTGCGACCGCTGCGATGCCGTCGGCGCCGGTCAGCTGGCCGCGGGCATCGTTCAGCCGCGTGCGTACCTGGCTGGCCCAGTCGGCCAGCTTCTGCGCGGTGAGGTTGGGATCGAGGTCGCTCGGAGGCCGCTGCTCGCGGTAGCGCGTGAAGCTGTCGAGGTCGCGCTGCGCCGCTCGCTGGAGCCCTTCGATCGACTGGGTGAACGCGTCGGGGGTGGACATGCCGGCCGTAGTACCGGCTCGCCCATGATCGGATTAAGCGCTCGCGCGGGCTCGGGATCGCGCCCGCGCGGGCGCTTCAGCAGCGCGGGGCGACGAAGGAGCCGTCGAGCTCGGGGCCGCCGAGGGTCGGGTCGGGGTTGCCGGTCCCGAAGTTGTGGAGCACCCCGGTCACGCAGCTGTCGCCGACGTCGCTGAGCTCGAGCTCGCCGACGTAGAACGGCTCGTCGCCGATGCTGCCGGTCTGGCCGCCGTCGAAGCCCGCGAGCACCGTCATCACGCCGCGGATCTCCGGGTGATCGGTCAGCACCAGCGTGCCGGGTACTGCGAGCTCGGGCGGGATCTCGATCGTGTACACCCAGCCATCCATCGCGCAGTCGTCTGGCAGCGACACGTCGCTGGCCTCGGTGCCGCACGCGAGGCCCATCGAGCTGAGCGTAAGCACCAGGGTCCCATCGTCGCGCAGCTCGGCGCTGGCGCTGTTGATCGCAGCTTCGGGCGTGCTGTCCTCGGGTGGCGCCGCGCAGCAGGCCGTGGTCTCGGGCGTGAGGTTGGAGGGGCCGTCGATGCACTCGACGTCGTCGCAGGACGCCAGGCCGAACACCAAGCCCAGGATCATTCCGGTGGCAGGGATGAGGCGTTTCATGGCTCGCACCTCAGCGCCCGGAAGCCGCCGTCGAAGGGGCCGTGCTTGTCTTCGAGGCCGATCACGCGACCGGTCACGCAGGAGTCGGTGATCTCGAAGATCTCGACGCGGGCCTCGCGTATGTCGCCGCCACCGCCGACGTTGCGGCGACCGGGTGCCTCGAACTCCACGTGCAAGGGGTACCCCAGCGGGTGCTCGCCGACCACCGCTTGCCGAGCAGGAAATCCCACGCTGAGCCCGAGCTGCTCGTCGTCCGAACAGTAGCCGTGCTGGACGGCTGGCTCGCCGCACGCGAGCGGACGCGTGGAGAGGGTCAGGTACAGGCCGCCGAAGCGATCGACGACGTGGCCGACCGTCAGGCCCTCGATCGGCTCGACACCCGGAGGCAGCGGTGGGCACGACTCGAGGCTCACCGGATCCTGGTTGCCGGGGCCCTCGGGCGTGGCTTCGCAGTAAGGGTCGCAGGCCAGCGTGGCCGCGAACGCGGCGGCACATCCGGCCCAGGAGAGGATGCTTGGCGGTTTGATCACGTCCTCTTCAGCGGTCGAGCCGGGCGAAGTTTCCTGGCCGAGCCTGCTGAAAAATTTTCGAGGCCGGAGAGGAAACTTCGCGCGGGCTGGCGGATGGCATAGTCGCGGGGCCACCCGCACGACCACCCGTGAGCCCGCTGTTACCACTCGCTGCCGTCTCGAGCCTGCTCTGCGGCGAGCCGCCCGTGCAGAGCACGGTCGAGCTGCGCGTGACCTCGGTCGACGACGGCGAGGCCAAGCTGCTCGAGCAGCTGCTCATGCAGCAGCTCGGCGATCGCTTGCTCGAGGATGGCTATCGCGTGGTGCCGGTCGGCGAGCCGGCGAGCGTGCGGGTGTGGATTCACCTCGACGTCGACGAGGCGATCATCGAGACCCGCGGCGCCGGGCAGCAGATCGAGCGCATCGCCGACGGTGATCCGCAGGTGATGGCGCTCGAGCTGCAGCAGCTGACGACGGCGCTGATCGA
>DATLLB010000270.1:0-12459 GCA_035538075.1 Enhygromyxa sp. | reverse complement strand
CTCGAACACCGCCCGCGCGCTCGCGGCCGCAAACCCCGGCTCCAGCCGTCCACCTTCGAGACCAACCCACGACCCCCGCTCGATCCGCCCACGAACCACGCGAGCCTGTCGACGCCGCAGCTTCCCGATCGCCAGCTCCAGCACGCTGGCTCGCTTCGCTCGAGGCTCCACCAAGGTCAGGTCGACGTCCAGACACGCGGCCACCACCAGCCCCGGAAAGCCACCTCCGCTCCCGACATCCAGCCACCGACCGGTCACGCCCAACTGCCGTGCGAGCGCGACGACGGCCAGCGCCTCGAGCACGTGCTCGTCCAGCGCGGCATCCTCGAGGCTCGCCGTCAGGTTCATCGAGCGTCCATAGAACTTCAAAAAATCTTTTAATATCAATATCTTAGGCAGATCTCGATCGCCGCTGGTGAGGCCCAGCCGCTCGTAGCCCTCGCGCAAGCTCGTTTCGCTCACGCCCCGCATCTTGCCACGGGTGGCTTCGACGGCTTGGATCCCGCCCGTGACCCGACGCGTCCTGCCGCCCACGCCGGGCAACCGTGGGCTCGACGAGCGCCTCGCCGCCGCGCTGCAAGCTGAGCGATCCGCCGCGCTCGCCCGTCGCTGCCCGCCGCTGCACGAACGCGACGGTGTCCGCTATCGGCTGGACGGTCGCCAGGTCGTGAGCTTCTGCAGCAACGACTATCTGGGCCTGGCGGACCAGCGCTTCACGACCGAGCCGGTCGCGTCCGGGGCGGCGGCGTCTCGCTTGGTCTGCGGCGATTTGGAGGATCACCGGGCGATCGAGCGCGAGTTCGCGAGCTTCCTCGGCTTCGAGGACGCGGTCCTGTTTCCCAGCGGCTTTCAAGCGAACGTCGGCGTCCCGGCGGCCCTGCTTCGCGCTTGCGACGTGGCCTACAGCGACGCGCTCAACCACGCGAGCATGATCGACGGCCTGCGCCTGTCCGCCGCGCCGCGAGAGATCCTCCCCCACCTCGAGCGACCGCCGGCCGATCACCGCGACGGCCTGCGCTGGTGGTTTGTCGAGTCGGTGTTCTCGATGGACGGCGACGGCCCGACGCTCGGCGATCTCGACACCCACCTGGCCGACGGCGGCTGCCTCTACCTCGACGAGGCCCACGCGCTCGGCCTCTATAATGGTGGGCGCGGCCGGGCGAGTCAGCTCGGCCACCGCCCGACCGTCATCGTCGCGCCGCTCGGCAAGGCGTTCGGATGTGCGGGCGCGTTCGTGTGTGCGTCGCGGACCGTGTGCGAGTGGATCCGCGGACACGCGCGCGCCTTCGTGTTCACGACCGGCGTCTCGCCCGTGTTGATCCCCCGCATTCGCCACGCGCTCGAGCTGATCGGCGGACCCGAGGGCGAGCGTCGGCGCGAGCTCCTGTGGCGCAACGTCGAGCGGCTGCGAGCGGCGCTCGGGTTCGGCCGATCAGCGCGAGGATTACAGGCGCCGATCGTGCCGATCGTGGTCGGCGACAATGCGATCGCGCTCGAGCTCTCGGCGGCGCTGCTCGAGCGCGGCTGGCATGTGCAGGCGATCCGCCCGCCGACGGTGCCCGAGCACGCCGCCCGATTGCGCGTGACCGTCAGCGCTGCGCACGAGCACGCCAGCATCGACGCGTTCGCGCGCGACCTCGCCGAGCTGCTCGCCGCACACTCCATCCTCTTGCGCGAGGTCGAGCCATGACACGTCGCTTGTTCTTCGTCGGCACCGACACGGGCGCGGGCAAGACTCAGGTCGTCTGTGCGCTGCTGGCCTCGGCCGCGCGTGCAGGCATCTCCGCGATCCCCTTCAAGCCGGCCGAGTCGGGCCCCGACGGACCCAAGAGCGACCATGCGCGGCTGCTCGCCGCCTCGAGCCTGAGCGAGTCGGAGCTCGCCGACCTCGCCCCGCTGCGGTGGCCCAAGCCGATCGCGCCGGGCTTGGCCGACGATCCCAACCCGTTCCTCGGCCGAGGTCCGGGCGTCACCGATCTCGAGGCGATGCTCGGCCGGGCACGCTGGGCGCTCGCGCGTCTCGAGCAGCGCCACGAAGCCGTGGTCAGCCTGATCGAGGGCGCGGGCGGATTGCTGGTGCCGATGCCCGGCGGCAGTTGGTTGCCCGACTGGATCACCGGGCTGCGGGCCCGACCGGTGATCGTCGCACGCGCCGGGCTCGGCACCGTCAACCACACCTTGCTGACGATCGAGTCGCTGCGCGTGCGCGAGCTGGAGCCGCTCGGGTTCATCTTCAGCCAGCTGCTCGCGCGCGACGATCCTTCGCGGCCGCACAACGCCTCGGTGATCGAGGAGCGCAGCGGCGTGCCGTGCCTCGGCACCCTGCCGTTCCTGGGTCGACCGCCGCAATCGCCCGACAGCGACGAGTGGCTGATCCCCGACTTTTGGACGCGAGCCCTCGCCGACTGATGGGACGCTGACGTAGGCTGGCGTGCGTGCAGACGCTGCGCACTGTCGTCCTCGGATTCGCCCTGGCTGCCGTCGTCAACCTGGCTGGGTGTCGCGGCCTCGAGGCGCCCTATCCTCCCGGCAAGCCGCCCGAGGTCGCGGACCTGATGGCCGCGACCGCGCCGACGCTGCGCTCGATCCAAGTGCCGCGCGCGAAGGTGCGCCAGGGCGGAGGTCCGGCCGCCAACTTGATGATCGTCGCGCAGGCGCCCGAGCGCTTCGCCGGCACGATTCAGATCTCGGGCAACGAGCTGGTCACGCTCGCGGTCAACGAGAACGAGTATGGGCTGCGCTGGCTGGGCGGACGCGACGACGGTGACTCGCTGCAGCCCGGCTATTACTCGGGCCCGCCCTCGCGCTGCGCCGTGGAGACGCTGCTCGGCGTCGACCTCGAGCCCGAGGCGTTCGTGGAGATGGTGCTCGGCGGCGCGCCGCTGATCGACGAGCCGCACCAGATCCTCGGCCGCAAGTGGGATCGCAAGACTGGCCGCGAGCGCCTGACCATCGCCAACGGTCGCTACCAACAGGAGCTCGCGTTCGCGTGGGAGCGTGGCCACTGGCAGTTCGCCGAGGCCACGCTGTGGGCGACGGATGGCGGTGAACAGAAGTGGCTGTGGACGATCAGCCACGAGGAGCTGCACGAAGTCGGCGGCGAGATCCTGCCGGCCAAGACGCAGATCCGCCGGCCGAAGCCCAACGGCAAGGGCGAGCTGGTCGTGACCGTCAGTTATCAAAAGCAGATCCCCAACCCGCGCTTCGGTGGCGAGCTCTCGGCCGATCCGCCCGTCGACACGGTCGACGGCGAAGAGCAGCCGCCCAACGCGGGCGACACCTGGGAGGACGACTGGGAGGATGAAGAAGGATGGGAGGACGCCGAGGCGCCCGAAGGCGAGAGTCGACCGGCCCCCGCCGAAACGGCGCCCGAGCCCGAACCGCAGCCCAAGATGGTGAAGCCCCCGGAGATCCCGCCGCAGTTTCGCGGCAACCCGACCGGCCTGACTGCGCGTGGGGATCTATGCGCGGGCTATTAGAGATCGCCGGCGTCTACGCGATCCTCGACCTCCCCTACCCCTACCCGCTCGCGCCCTCGGCGATCGCGAGCGGCTTGATCGCGGGCGGTGCCCGGGTCGTGCAGCTGCGGGCCAAGCGAGCGAGTGCCGAGCAGCGCCGACGCTGGGCCGAAGCGATCGCCTCCACATGTCACGCCGCGGGCGTCCCTCTGATCATCAATGACGATGTCGAGCTCGCCGAGTCGGGGATCGCGGGCGTGGCCGGCGTCCACCTCGGCCAGACCGACCTCGCCTCGCTCGGTCCGAGCGCGAGCGAGCAGCTGCGTCGACGCGAGCGTCTGCGCGAGCGGGGCCTCGCGCTGGGGCTGTCCACCCACGACCTCGCCCAGCTGCGACAAGCCGACGCGCTCGAGCCCGATTACGTCGGCTTCGGTCCTGTGTTTTCGACCACCAACAAGCTCGATGCCGACCCGGTGGTTGGGCTCGACGAGCTGGCGCGAGCGTGCGGCGAATCGGCGGTCCCGGTTGTGGCGATTGGGGGCATCGATTCGGCCCGCGCGCCCGAGCTCGCGCGGGTTGGTGTCTCGGCGATTGCTGCGATCGGGGCGCTGACCGGAGAGACTGTGGAGATCATCCGCGCTCGCACGCTCGCGCTCGTTCGTGCTTTCGACCAGGGCTCGACGGTCTAAAGAAGAGTCGCCACGACACGATTGTCGTGTGTCGGGTCCGCCGAGTGCTCTCACGCGAACACTGTTGATCGGAGCGCCCGGATCGCCCGTCTACCGCATTCGAGCGAGGCCCTCCGACTCGCGCAAAAAACTGCAAAAATTTGCCAAGCCGAAGAGCTCGGCTCAGAGTTTCAACTATGGACTATGCACGCAGCGGTGGACGGCCTGCCGTCGCCAAACGAAGGTTGAAGACCGGACCACTGTCCCCATTGCCTGGCCGGGCGACGGTGTGGCGGGACCTCGATCGAAAGACCAGCATCGAGGATCACCTGCCCGCGCTGATCCTGCTCGGGTTTGGCCTGCTGGCCACGATCCAGGTGCTGCTGCAGCTGTCCTACTAATCCACGCACATTGTGCCAAACGCAAACGGCGACCCACTCGGGTCGCCGTTCGTGCTTTTGGCCGTTGGCCGATTACGACCGATAGGCCTGGACGGCGGCCATGACCTCGGCGTCGCTCAGGATGTGGTCGGTCGCCTTGGCGGCCGCGAACACGTGCTTGACCAGCCCGTCGTCGGCCTCGATGCCGCGGGAGTGGAGCCAGTAGCGGACGTTCGACTCGCCCGACATGAAGCCGATCTCGATGCTCTGCTGCTTGCCAAACCAGTTGGCCGGGACCCCGCTATAAATGCGGTCGGCGAGGTCCGTGTCGCCCTTGTGAATGGCCTTGATGACGGCCGCCGCATGCACGCCCGTGGCCGTGCGAAACGCATCCTCGCCGACCAGCGGGTATTGCTTGTGGATCGGCACCTCGCAGGCCTTGGCCACGGTCTCGCACCAGGGCACCAGCGCGCTGAGGTCACGGTCCCCCAGCTCGCCGAGCAGCTTGAGGTTCATGAGCGTGAGATCGAGCGAGGCGTTGCCGACCCGCTCACCGATCCCGAGCGCGGTGCCGTGGATGCGATCGGCCCCGGCCTCGAGCGCGATGATGTTGTTGGTGACCCCGAGCCCGCGGTCGTTGTGCCCGTGCCAGTCGATGCCGATGTGCTTGGCGCGAATGGTCTCGAGCAGCAGCCGGGTGAACGAGACCAGATCCTTGACGCCGTCGGGCGTGGCGTGCCCGACGGTGTCGCACAGGCACAGGCGCTGCACGCCATGCTCGACCGCGCAGCGAAACAATTGATCGAGCACGGTCGGCGTGGAGCGGGTCGTGTCCTCGGTGACGAAGCACATCGGCAGCCCGCGCTTCGTGCAGAGTTCAGCCGCGGCGCGCGTGCGCTCGAGCAGCGTGTTGATGTCCCAATCCTCGGTGTAGAGGCGGATCGGGCTCGAGCCGAGGAACGCATAGACCCAGATGGTCTTGCCGGTCTTGTCGGCGATGTCGGCGACGGCGTTGATGTCCTTCTCGTGGGTCCGCGCCGCGCAGGCGTACTCGATGCCGAGCCGCTCGCGCTCGGCAAACTCGATCAGCGCGGTCACGTCGGCGACCGCCCGCGCGCCCGCGCCCGGCAGCCCGAGGTCGACCGCGTCGATGCCCAGCGCCGCGGTCAGGCGCAGGATCTCCTGCTTCTCCTCGAGCGAGGGATCGCGGACCGAGGGCGACTGGATGCCGTCGCGCAGGGTCTCGTCGAAGAAGGTGACCTTGCGATCCGGAAGCGGGCTCAACGGACCCCGACGGTTGCGGGCGTTCCAGTCGTAGATGAGATCCGTGGCCCGAGGCTCGGCCGTTTGCGTCTGTTGATCCGACATGCGACTCCCAATTCAGCCGCAGCGCGGCGTGAAGACAATTAGTGGATGCTCTCGAGCACCAGCGCGATGCCTTGACCGCCGCCGATGCAGGCCGAGCCGACCCCGTACTTGGCCTTGCGGCGGCGCAGCTCGTGCACGAGGTGCGCCGTGATGCGCGAGCCCGAGGCCCCGAGCGGGTGACCCAGCGAGATCGCGCCGCCGTCGACGTTGACCTTGCTGCGATCGAGCTCGAGCTCGCGCTCACACGCGAGGTACTGCGGCGCGAAGGCTTCGTTGATCTCGATCAGATCCAGGTCGGCCAACGACAGCCCCGCACGATCGAGCGCGCCGCGAATGGCCGGGACCGGGCCGATGCCCATGATCTTCGGCTCGACGCCGGCCACGTGCCAGGCGACCAGGCGCGCGAGCGGCTTGAGGCCGTGACGCTCGACCGCCGCCTCGCTGGCCAGGATCACCGCGGCCGCGCCGTCGCAGATGCCCGACGCGTTGCCGGCCGTGACCACGCCGGTCTTCGAGAACGACGGACGCAGCGAGGCGAGACCTTCCTTGCTGCTGTCGCGGCGCGGGTGCTCGTCGGTGTCGACGACCGTGGGCCCGCGCCGACCTTCGACGGTGACCGGGGCGATCTCGGCGTCGAAGCGCCCGCCGTCCTTGGCCGCGACCCAGGCTTGCTGGCTGCGCAGCGCGTACGCGTCGGCGTCGTCGCGGGTGATCTTGTACTGCTCGGCCAGGTTCTCGGCGGTGATGCCCATCGCACAGCCGGCGTAGCTGTCGGTCAGCGAGCTCCACAGCGTGTCTTCGAGCGACGGGTTCTGTCCGAGCCGCGCGCCCCAACGCAGGCCGCGAGCCGCATGCGGAGCTTGGCTCATGCTCTCGGTCCCGCCGGTCAACACGATCTCGGCGTCACCGAGCAGGATCTCCTGCGCGCCGTTGACTACCGCCTGGAAGCCCGAGCCACACAAGCGATTGACGGTCAGCGCCGGGACCGGGATCGGCACGCCCGCGCGCAGGCCCACATGCCGAGCCATGTAGATCGAGTCGGCGGAGGTCTGCGCGACGTTGCCGATCACCACGTGATCGACGGCGCCAGGATCGACGCCGCCGGCCTCGAGCGCGGCCTTGGCAGCCACGACCTGCAGATCGATGGCCGAGAGATCCTTGAATGCACCGCCGAATGCACCGAAGGGCGTGCGCTTGCCGGCGACCAGGTAGATGGCGCGAGATAGGGTTTTTTGTGCCACTGCGAAGATCCTCGAGTCTGCTGATTGAAGCGCCGACGCGGTGGAAATCGCTGCGAGCCGGCGCCGCGTGACTGGTAGTATGCCACGCGACTCCAGCCCAAACGCGCCGCGATGACGCTGCTTCGCGGGCTTCCTCACGGCTCTCGCTCTCATGCACGCACTCATCGCGCTCGCGCTGATCTCGGCCTCGCCAGCTCGAGTTGGAGGCGACGCAGATCAGCCACGCGGGAGCGACCGCGTGCGCAGCTATGTCAGTCAGCCGCGGCCGCGCAGCGCTCGATTCCTCGATCACGGCGACATTGCGATTGGCGTGGCTGGCGGAACACCGCACGTCTATCGCCTCGATCTTCGCGTCGGATTGTTCGATCACGTGAGCGTCGGCGTGACCGGCCATTGGCTGCCGGGCCAACGCGCGCCGCAGCTGTGGCCGGTCGGCGCGATCGCCTTCTGGCGCTTCATCGGCGCGTCGAATCAGGTCGGCTTCGAGGTCGGCGCCCACTATCGTCCGGTCCTCCATCCGCCCGTCGATCCCGAGCAGACCTTCATTCCGCAGACTCAGTTCGCGCTCGGCACGATGGTGGTTTCGGCCGGTCCGTTCTCGGCGGGGCTCGACGTCGGCGCTGCACACGTACGGATCCCCGTGGCCGATCCCGCGACACCGACCGCCTTCGATCGCCGCACCGTCTTCGGTGGCGGAGTGTTCGCACGCATCGGCACGCGGAGGATCGGCGTGTCCGCCGACGCGCTCGCAGCCCTGAGCCCGGAGCCGCTGCTGGTGTTCGAGCTCATGCTCGACGTGCGCTTCGGGGCGTTCTCCGAGCGCGGCATCTAGCGCACGACTCACTCCTGACAGGTTTTGACAGCAGGCCGAGTATCGTTCCCGCCATGGCCCGCCGTCGCACCGCCAGCTCCGCCGAGGAAGCGTGGACCGCAGACGAGACCGAGCTCGGCTGGGATCTCGACAACCCCGTGCGCCCGACCATCGCGGCCGATCGACCGTTCGAGCTGGTCAGCGAGTTCGAGCCGCGCGGCAGTCAGCCGCAGGCGATCACCGAGCTGGTCGCCGGGCTCGAGGCCAACGAGCCTGCGCAGGTGCTGCTCGGCATCACCGGCTCGGGCAAGACCTTCACGATCGCCAACGTGATCGCCAAGGTCCAGCGACCGACGCTGATCCTCGCCCACAACAAGACGCTCGCGGCTCAGCTCTACGGCGAGTTCAAGGCCCTGTTCCCGCACAACGCGGTCGAGTACTTCGTCTCGTACTACGACTATTATCAGCCCGAGGCCTACGTCCCCTCGACCGACACCTATATCGAGAAGGACTCGAACATCAACGAGCAGATCGACCGCATGCGTCACGCAGCGACCTACTCGCTGCTCTCGCGGCGCGACGTGATCATCATCGCCAGCGTCTCGTGCATCTTCGGTATCGGCTCGGCCGAAGCGTATTACGGCATGGTCGCGCCGATCGCCGTGGGTGAGGAGCTCGATCGCGACGTGCTGCTGCGCCGGCTGGTCGCGATGCAGTACGAGCGCAACGACGTCGACTTCCATCGCGGGACCTTCCGCGTACGCGGTGACGTGGTCGAGGTGTTCCCGGCATACGAGGACGACACGGCCGTGCGCATCGAGTTCTTCGGCGACGAGGTCGAGGCGATCCGCGAGATCGATCCGCTGCGCGGGACCTCGCGCGGATCGATGAAGCGCGTGACCTTGTTCCCGGCCAGCCACTACGTGACCCCGGCCAGCAAGCTGCGCAAGGCGATCGACGGCATCCGCGTCGAGCTGGGCGAGCGCCTGGTCGAGCTGCGCAAGGACATGAAGCTGGTCGAGGCCCAGCGGCTCGAGCAGCGCTGCATGTTCGACCTCGAGATGCTCGAGGAGATGGGCCGCTGCTCGGGCATCGAGAACTACTCGCGGCACCTCTCGGGCCGCGAGCCCGGCGAGCCGCCGCCGACCCTGCTCGACTACTTCCCCGACGACTTCATGCTCGTGATCGACGAGTCGCACGCAACGCTCCCGCAGGTCCGGGCGATGTTCCGCGGCGACCGTGCGCGCAAGCAGACGCTGGTCGAGCACGGCTTTCGCCTGCCCTCGGCGCTCGACAACCGACCGCTGAAATTCCGCGAGTTCGAGCAGCGCATCAAGCAGGCGATCTACGTGTCGGCCACGCCCGGCGACTACGAGCTCGAGAAGACCAGCGGGGTGATCGTCGAGCAGATCATCCGCCCGACCGGGCTCCTGGATCCCGAGATCGAGATCCGCCCGATCGCCGGCCAGGTCGACGATCTGCTCGACGAGATCCGGGCGCGGACCGACCTGGACGAGCGTACGCTGGTCACCACGCTGACCAAGCGCATGGCCGAGGACCTGACCGAGTACTACGCCGACCTCGGCGTGCGCGTGCGCTATCTACATTCGGACGTCGACACGCTCGAGCGCGTGGAGATCATCCGCGACCTGCGGCTCGGCGAGTTCGACGTGCTGGTCGGCATCAACCTGCTGCGCGAGGGCCTCGACATCCCCGAGGTCTCGCTGGTCGCGATCCTCGACGCCGACAAGGAGGGCTTCTTGCGAGCGGAGCGGAGCCTGATCCAGACCTGCGGTCGCGCGGCTCGCAACGTCAACGGCCGGGTGATCATGTACGCCGACCGCGTGACCGACTCGATGCGCATGGCGATCGAAGAGACCGCGCGGCGACGTACGATCCAGGGCGCGTTCAACCGCGAGCACGGGATCGTGCCACGCAGCACTCGCGCCAAGATCTCGCCGCTCGAGGCCGACAAGCCCGCGCCTGGATCGGCGCGCGGCGGCGGCCGCAAGGGCAAGGGCGGCGCGAAGATCGAGCTGCCGGTCGGACTCGATCGGGCCGGCGACGCCGACCTGCTGGCGAGCGAGCTGCCCGAGCGCATCCGCGAGCTCGAGCAGCAGATGCGCGCGCTGGCCAAGGAGCTGCGCTACGAAGAGGCGGCGCAGCTGCGGGATCGCCTGCGCGTGCTCGAAGCCCGACGGCTCGCGCTCACCGAGGGGAATGTTCACGACGAATTGAGTTAGATTCGCCGCGGTGTCCAACGAGCCACGCCAGCGGTCGCGCGGGCGACCACGCAGCGATCGCGACACCTTCGAGCGCGACTACATGGCCGAGCTCGGCAAGCGCATTCGGATCGCGCGAGAGCAACGCGGCATGACGCAGAAGGAGGCCGCGCAGGCGGCCGGCATCGCTACCGACATGATCTCGCGGCTGGAGAACGGCCGCTATCAGAGCCCGGGCCTTCGCACGCTCGTGCGCATCGCCGACGGGCTCGGCGCGCCGGTCTCGGAGCTGCTGCCGGACGCGAGCCCGGAGGCGCAGGCGAGCTCCGCCGAGATGTCGCATCGCGCTCGCCTGATCGCCCTGACCCACCGGGCCGAGCCCAAGGATCTTGAGTTGATCGTCGAGATCGCGAGCTTGATCGTGAATCGCTAGAACGAGAGTGCGAAGCCGCCGAGTTGTGGGCTCACGCGCACGCGCTTGCCTTCGCGCGCGGCCTTGCGCTCGAGCCCGAGGCTGACGAGGCCGACCACCAAGGTGCCGATCGCGAGCCCGCCCGTGATCCCGGCGGAGATCCGCAGGCCCAGGCGAAAGCGCTCGTACGCCTCGAGGTTCCCCTCCGGGTCGCCGATGTCGAAGCCGTCCGGACAGGTTCCGGACTCGAGACAGATCGAGCTGAGGTACGCGTCGCGCTCGCGCGCCGCGAGCCCGGCGAGCGTGCCCACGCTGATGCCTGCCGCACCAGTCAACCCGAGCCCGATCCACGTCGCCAGGCGCAGCTGCTCGGCTCGACGCGCGCGCAAGCGTTGAGCGCGGAGCTGCTCGGGCGTGGGGCCCGAGTCGATCTCGATCTGGTCGTCGTCGGGCGGCTCGATCGGCGGCGGCAGCAGAGCGCGGAGGTCGACCACCAGCGCCTCGCCAGCCGCGATCTCGTAGGTCTCGCGCGCACGCACGCCGGCTTGATCGGCGACCTCGATCACCACGGGTCCAGGCGCCAGCACGATCGGCAGCTCGTCGAGCTCGCGTCGCGCTCCACCGACGTAGAGCTCGGCAGGCGGGCGGTCCGGGTCATAGAGGATCGCCTTGAGTGATCCGACCTCGCGCATGAGCTCGCTGATCGAGCGCTCGGCCGCACGCGCGAGCTCTTCGTTGCGCTCGGGCTCGGCGAGCATGCGGCGGTAGGTCTCGATCGCCGCGACCGGATCGCCCGCGCGTTGATAGGCGAAGCCGGCGTTGTAGAGCGCCTCCGAGGTCGGCTGCAGCTCGTAGCTGCGCAGGAACGCGGCCGCAGCAGCGACGAAGTCGCCGGCGCTGCCGAGCTCGATGCCGCGGTCATACCACTCGCGGGCGGTCGTGGGCTCGGGCTCGGGCGCCGGTTCGGGTGCCGCGTCGATCGTCTCGATCGCTTCCGACGTCTCCTCCGGCGGCGCTTCGGCACGCGCGACGCCGATCCAACAAACCACCAGCGCGCCGGGCAATAGCCATCCCGCCGCGCGAGCGCGGTTGGATCCCTCGTCGTGACGCGCCACGTGACCGCAGCTTACCCGATCCCGCCGCGCTACTTTGGCTGGCCGTCACGCAGGCTGTCAGGGACCGGCACGAACCCGGTGTCGCCGCTCGGCGGCTCGCCCTTCGAGTCACCGCTCGCTAGCTCGTGCCCAGGCTTGGTCTTGCTGCCCTTGCGCACGCGCTTGCTGGGCTTGCTGGTCGCCACCTCCGCGACCTCGGCGAGCGGCTCGAGCGTCTCCGAGAAGGTCTGATCGTGAACGGCGGGCAGCTGCAGCGAGCGCGGCTCGTAGCCGTCGAGCTCGATGCGAATGTCGAGCGGATCCTCGCCGACGGGCAGGTACACCCACGTCGGCGTGGGATCGCCCTGGACCTCGCCGTCGATCGTGACGCGAGCGCCCCGCGGCGTGGTCGAGAAGTACCAGCGGACCTGTCCGGGCGGAGTCGGCTTCTGCTCGACCGGCTGGTACTCGGTCTTGGCGAGCGAGGCCGGCGGAGCGCTGTCGGTCGGCGCCGGTTGTTCGGGGCCCTCGCTCGGTTGCTCGACCGGACGATTGAAGCCCGGACCGAACAGCAGCATGGCCGCGATCGCGATGCCGGCCCCGAGCATCGGCAGCAGCAACCACAAGCTCCACTGCACGAGCGGGCTCGGCCGCACCAGCGAGAGCTGCGGATGCGAGGCCGAGCCCACCATCGACGAGACCGAAGGGTTCGAGCCGGTCTGCAGCGCCTCGGCCCCGATCGGCGTCGGCGTGCGCTCGAGCTGCGGATGCGGACCCGACGGCATCCGCTCGACCGGCAGCGTGG
>DATLLB010000269.1:0-4531 GCA_035538075.1 Enhygromyxa sp. | reverse complement strand
ACCTGTGGCTGCGCAACAACGCCTCGACGATCACCTCGCAGACCGTCGACACCTTCGTCGTGCTGCTCTTGCTCGCCGCCTTCAATGCCGGCGGCATCACCTGGGACAACCTGCCCGGCTTGTTGATCGACGGCCTGCTGTTCAAGTGGACCTGCGCCCTGCTCGACACGCCGATCTTCTACGCGGCCGTGACCACGCTGAAGAAGAAGTTTCCCGAGCAGACTGCGATCGTCGACGCCCAAGAAGGAGTGGCGCCGTAGCACTGGTATTGCACGCGAAGCCCTGCTTTGATCGCGCAGCATGTCCAGACCAGCCATCGAATCGGCGTGGATGATCGGCGTCCTCGCGCTCACGACCGCGTGCCGCGACAAGCCCGAGCCGACCGCCACGGGTGACCGCGTCGAGCTCACGACCGACGTCGTGCCCCAAGTCTGCGGCGGGACCCTCGAGCACATCGACGAGGAGATTGCCCGCATCGAGGCCGAGCTCGGTCTCGGGCCCACGTCGGAGCCCGTCCAGATCCACGTGGTCGACGAGCAGCACATCGGCGAGTTCTGCCACTCGAAGGACCTGTGCATCGTGCAGCCGCCGCGGCGCTTGTACATCACGCCAGCGCTGGCCGAGCGTCACCTCCGCTACGAGCTCGTCCGTGACCGGCTCGCGCGGACCTCCGTCGGCGCGAGCAAGCCGTTGTTCTACGAAGGCGTCGCTGCGGCGCTGACCTGGCCGGGCTGTCCGCCTTCAGAGCTCTTGGACCCGATAGGGCGCGAGTGGGCCTGGGATCCCCCGTCGGTCGATCAGCTGCTGGCCGCGAGCTCGCGCGACCAGATCCGCCAGGAAGGTCGCTACCTCGGCGGTGAGCTGGTCCGCTGGCTGCTCGACACGCGTGGCCCCGAGCAGCTGCTCTCGTTCATGGCCAAGCTCGAGCGCAACCAGAGCGCCGACACCACGCGCCTGGCCTATCTCGAATGGGCGGGCAGCAGCCTCGACACCGACCTGTTCGCGCACTGGGCAA
This sequence comes from Enhygromyxa sp., assembly GCA_035538075.1. GTDB lineage: Bacteria > Myxococcota_A > Polyangia > Nannocystales > Nannocystaceae > Plesiocystis. The sequence goes on along the minus strand of DATLLB010000269.1, from coordinate 3,516 downwards.
GCGACGACGCGCCGGTCGATCCCGGGCGCGCCGGCTGCCTCGCCCCCGCCGCTCCGCTCGGCGACGTGCCTTCACAGATCCGTCTCGCCGCCAAGCTCGACTGCGACTCGCCGCGCGTGCGCAACGACTTCGAGGATCCCTCGCGAGTGTTCATCGAGTGGACGATCGACGTGCCCGACAGTCGCGTGAGCGTCTGGACGCTCGTCGACGCGCTGCCGGAGGGCGTCACGCTCACGGTCTCGGAATGTAATTGCGTCGTCGAGCAGTGGTCCCCGTTCGGCGCCTCACCGTCGGAACAAGCGTGGCCGGAGGACGGCGCCCGTTGGCTGGACGCCGAGCGCTATCGCGTCCGCGTGTACGCGCCGATCGGCACCGAGTTCGACATCACGCTGCAGGCCCCGTGCGAGTTCGCGGCCCAGGACTGTCCCGCTGGACAGCAATGCACGCTGTATGGCGATTGCCTCGAGCAGGTCGACGAGCCCGCGCAGCTCGGTGAGTCCTGCTGGCCTGCGTTCGGCTTCGACGAGCACCCGCTCCCCTGCGAGGCTGGGCTCATCTGCGTGGGCGCGATCGGGGAACAGGGCGTCTGCATGCACGCCTGCGACGGCGGCGACTCGACGACCTGCGCCGACCCGCTCGCGTGCTTGCACAGCCTCGCCTGCACCGACGTCTGCGATCCCTTCGCGCCGACGTGCCCCGAGGGCTGGACGTGCTCGCCCAATTTCGAGACCGGGCTCGGCGGCTGCGTTCCCAACACCGCCAACCTCGGCCTGCTCGAGCCCTGCGATGTGTTCGACTACTCGTGCGCAGCGGGCCTGGTCTGCGAGCGCATCCCCGAGCTCGATGGCTGTCATGCGAGCGACGCGTGGTTCGACTTCAGCGGCTGCTGCACCCCGCTGTGCGATCCCAACGCGATGGCGCCCGGTTGTCCGCCCGAGCTGCCCTACTGCGTGGCTGTGGCCGACGCGGGCCTCGGCAGCTGTCGGGCCGACCCGGGTTGACGTCCTCAGCCGTGCCTTATATAAGTCTGTTCTTAAATGAACGACATCGATCTCTCCCGCCACCTGGGCATGGTCGACCGCACGGTCGGCCTGCGTGAGCACCTCGGACGACCCGCACGCGTGGTCACGGCCCATCGCACCTACACCACCGCGATCGACGACCTCTGGGACGCGCTGACCAACGCCGAGCGCATCCCGAGGTGGTTTCTGCCGATCACCGGCGACCTCCGCCTCGGCGGCCACTACCAGCTCGAAGGCAACGCCGGCGGTGAGATCACCCAATGCGAGCCCCCGCGCCTGCTCGCCATCACGTGGGTCTTCGGCCCCGAGCCGAGCTGGGTGAACGTCGAGCTCACCGCCTTGGCGAGCGAGTCGACGCGCCTCCAGCTCGAGCACGTCGCCCATGTCCCCGACGAGTTCTGGGATCAGTTTGGCCCTGGCGCCGTCGGGGTCGGCTGGGACCTCGCGCTCATGGGCCTCGCCGAGCACCTCGCCGGCGCCCCGCCGATGGATCGCGCCGCCGCAGAGCAGTGGCCGACCACCGAGCGCGGCCGCGAGTACGTCGCCTATTGCAGCCGCGAGTGGTGCCAAGCCTCGATCGCCGCCGGCACCGAAGCCAGCGCAGCCAAAGCCGCAGCAGACCGCACGACCAGCTTCTATACTGGCGCCGGCTGATGCACGCATTCGAGATCCTCGCCGACCCCGTCCGCCGCCGCATCCTCGAGCTGCTCGCCGAAGGCGAGCTCGCCTCGGGAGAGGTCGCCGCCGTCGTGCAGGAGGAATTCGGTATTTCCCAGGCCGCCGTCTCCCAGCACCTCAAGGTGCTGCGCGACGGTGGCTTCGCGAATGTGCGCGTCGACGGGCCGCGGCGCTTGTACACCGTGGACGCCTCGCCGATGCGCGAGGTCGAGGAGTGGATTCGGCAATTTCGAGCGCAGTGGGATCAGCCATTGGATGCGCTCGCAACCGAGGTCGCCCGCGGCAAGCGAAAGCGCAAATCGTAGGCGCGCAGTCGAGAGTCACAAATGCACGCCCACGGGCGACAGCGCCCGGTGAGCGCCGTCACCCGCCCCCCGCGTTGTCCCCCTCAATATGATCTTGAATCTGGTCGGCCGTGCCCGCAGCATCGCGACATGGATCGTTCGCGCGCTGCATTGGTCTGCCTGTCGATGATTGCGGTCGGATCGTGGTCCCGCCCTGCGCTTGCGATCGAGAATGGCCATCCAGCCGACACCTGTGAGTACCCATCGGTCGTACGCCTGGTCGGTTCGCGTCAGCCCGTCGAGCTGTGCACGGGAGCGTACGTCGGCGGAAGAGTCATCCTCACCGCAGCGCACTGCTTCGACCGCTTCGGCTACCAAATGGACCGCATCGTGTTCGAGGCCGAGACCGGCGCCACCGCGGCCTTGTGTGAGAGCGACGCGGACTGTCCCACCAAGGTGCTCATGGGACAGCCGACGCAGCTGCTCTGCGCGACCGAAGGCAGCAACGTCAATGCCGAGCCGGGGGAGTGCTACCACCCCGATCTCGAGATCAGCAATTACTTCCTGCACGCAACCTTCGGCGAATCTTACGACCCATTCGGGCTGGAGCACCCGACACGATCGGTGCCGATCAGCTACTGCCACATCAACCCGGACTATCTCGAGGCCCCCGCGATCGAGGGCAACGATTTTGCATACTGCATCCTCGCCGAGGAGCCCGACGTGCAGCCGCTGCCCATCATGATGCACTGCGAGGTCGATGCGTTCATGAACGGGCAGCACGACCTCGACGTCCGCGCCGTCGGCTTCGGCATATCCGGGCCCAACATGAACTGGCCCGCAGACGAATCCGGACGCAAGCGCTGGGCCACGTCGAGCACCGAGGGCGTCGTCTTCGACTCCGGCGACCTCGAGCTCTCGCTGGCGTTCTTCTCCAGCTTCGACCCCGGCGGTCCCCAGAGCGGCGACTCCGGCAGTCCGGTCTTGGTCAAGCTGCCGCCGCCACACGACACCTGGCATGTGTTCGGCGTTATGGTGAAGCCCCTCTTCGCGGTCGCGCCGTGGCAGTACGTGGAGTGGATGTACGAGGACCCCGAAGTCGTCGCCTCCAACATCCTCCCGTGTCACGAGCCGGACGGAACCTGGGCGCCGAGCGAGACGTGTGGCGGCTTCCCGCTCTCGCCCGGTGACGGTGCCGGCGATTGGTCATTCGGCCCCAAGGCATGCAACAGCGAGAACGTCAGCGATTGGAGCACCACCTGCGGCGCCCCCTACGACGGCTCGCCGCTGGTCGACCCTGACAATGACGTCGAGCCGCCGAGTCCGCCACGCAGCCCCGACCGCGAAATTGGCCCAGTGCTGCGAGTGCCTGCCGAGCCTGTCGCCTGCTCGGTTGGCAGCACGACCAACGACGTTGGCCTGATTCTGCTCGTCGTGCCGCTGCTCGCTCTTCGGCGGCGACGCACGAGTGCCCTCGTTCTATGCTTGCTCGTGGTCGCTACCGGCTGCCCCGAGGACACGGTCGGAAGCGA
>DATLLB010000268.1:0-4229 GCA_035538075.1 Enhygromyxa sp. | reverse complement strand
TGTGTCGGTGGTGAGGTCGTCCCAGCGACCGTCGCGTTTGTAGCGGCCCGACGCGGTCCCGCTCTTGCCGGCCGCAGGCGCGCCGATGTGGCCGGCCTTGGTCGCGGTCCCGGCGGTCACGACCTCGCGCAGGAGTCGGCTGATCAAGAAGTTGCTGCGGGGGTCGAGCACCTGCGGCCGGCAAGAGCGGGACCGCGTCGGGCCGCTACAAACGCGACGGTCGCTGGGACGACCTCACCACCGACACATGGTTTGTCGGCTACACCTCCTCGCACGTGACCACGGCGTGGATGGGCTTCGATCATCGCGACGAGCGCTCGCTCGGCGATGAGGACGCCAGCTACACGACCGCGATCCCGATGTGGACCGACTTCATGGAAGTGGTCGTCGACGATCGCAAGCACGACAAGGTCCCCGACCACACGCCCGAGGGCATCGGTCGCTTGGTCGTGGACGCCACCCGCGGCGGTCCGCCGGTCGCCGGCATGCCACAGGCGACCATCTACTTCCGGACCGCTCTCCGACCCGAGCTCGGTCCGGCCACGCCGTCCGACCCCGACCCCGCCGAGTCACCATGACGATCCTCGCGCTCGCGCTGCTGTTCGTGGTGCTGATCGTCGCCGCGATCGCGTTCGAGACCGATCGCGCCCGCCCGCTGCTGCGCCACTTCGCGTGGTTTCGTCGCTTCGAGCAGCTGTCCGCCGCCGAGGCGCGCTTCTACGGAACGCTCGCGCTCGGTCTCGGCGTCTGCTGCTTCGCCGCGTTGCTGACCCTGAATTTGTTTGGCCAGCCGCCGCGCTGGCTGGGGACGATGTTGGCGGTCGCCACCGTCGTCCTCACCACCGCAGCCGCTGGCCTGTTCAGCGCAGCCGACGAGTGAGCGCCTACTCGACTTCACCCTCGAGGTCGCCGCGGATCGCTTTGCACTTCTCCGGGTCCTCGATCATGTTGCCCTGCTCGTCGTAGCAGATGTCGCTGCCACCGAGCACGTCGTTGACGTCGTCGGTGAACTCGCCGTGCGAGAGCCCGGTCGGGAGCCGCGAGCCGTAGCGATCCTCGGCGTCACCGTTGACCAGCGAGATCACGAACGCGCCGTGCACCGCGGTCATGTCGAACGCGCGCAGGCGGTCGCCGTCGGCCGTGTTCCACTGCATGTAGTCGATCAGCTTGATCTGCGTCTCGGGATCGACCTCGAACTTGGCCTCGGGGTTGGGCCCGAACCACTTCTTGAACTTGTCGTCGAGGATCTGCTGGTAGGTCATCCCCGGCCACGCTTGCAGACCGTAGGCGTAGGCGATCTTGTAGAGCTGCCCGTCCTTGAAGAAGAAGAACTTCTTCATGGTCGCGGTCTTGATCCACACCATCTCCTCGCCGTCGTCGTCCTTGAACTCGTGGGAGATCAGCGAGACGCCCCAGCGGTGGTGCGCAGCGGTCTCGAACTTGACGTGGCTCTTGGCGATCTCGGCGATCTGCTCGCGCTTCCAGTCGCGGTTCTTGTCCTGCTGCATGGCGTCCTTGGTCGACGCCTGCTTCTCCGCGTACTCGTCCTCGATCTCCTTCTCGAGCTGAGCCATGACCGTGCGCACGTCCATGCCCCAGCGGAAGCGCCCCATCAGCTTGCGCGCGCCGTGGGCCGCGGTGACGTCGGGCGTCGGGTCGACCATCTTGCACTCTTTGGCCTTACCCTTGCCGGTGCACTTCTCGACCGGCTCCTTGATCGGGGGCAGCTCGGGCCGCTCGCCGTAGCTAGCGTCTAGCGCCGCCTCTTCGTCCTCGCCACGGACCTCTTCGCGCGAGCCGACCAGCGACTCCTCGTTGTCAAGCTCCGGGGCCTCGGTCTCGCCGGACTTGTCGCAGCCGGCTTGCATCGAAACGCCCACCAAAAATACGAGAGTTGCGCAGATCGAACGCTTCATCCTGGTCCTCGTCGGGCGGACGGTAACACAACTCCAGGGTCGATTTCAGCCGCGCTCAGCGTATGCGCGTCTTGGCCTTGGCCATCCGTAGCACCCGGCCGAAGTGGTCCTTCTCGACCGGCTGAACCGAGAGACGCTGGCCCCGCCGAGCGACCAGCATGCCCGCCAGATCAGTTTTGGCCGCAGCCTTGAGCGCATCGAGGCTCACCAGTTCAGCGAATTTCTCGACGAACTCGACCTCGACCAGCCACCAGCGCGGCGCGTCCGGGTCGCTGTCGGGATCGTAGTACTTCGAGTCGGGGTCGAACGCGCTCGGATCCGGGTACGCCTCCGTGGCCACGCGCGCGACCCCAGCGACCCCCGGCGGCGTCGCGTTCGAGTGATAGAAGAGCACGAGATCGCCGACCGCCATCTCGTCGCGCATGAAGTTGCGGGCCTGGAAGTTGCGAACGCCGTCCCAGGCCTCCCTGCCCTTGCGCTCGAGATCATCGATCGAGAACACATCGGGCTCGCTCTTCATGAGCCAGTAGCGCCTGCTCCGTCGGGCCATCGCGGGCACTTTACTCGGCCCCCGCCCGAGCGCCTAAAACAGCGTCCACGGCCCTCGGTACATGCGCTCGATCGAGCGAATCGTACCGTCCGCCTCGACCACGTAATCGGTCGGCATCGCGTCGCCCGGCATCGCTTGGATGAAGAACGACTCGGCGTAGATGTCGTCACCGAACACGGAGTTGGCCGCCCATACCTCCGGCGGCGCCTCGGGGCCCCAGAGGCCGAAGCGAACGCCGGCCAGGCCCCACTGCTCGGCGAACTCGTAGCCCTGCACGTTGTACTCGACCAAAAAGATCGGCTCACCGCGGTCGAGGTCGACGCCCTGCCGCGCGAGCCAGGCGAGGTCCTCGAGCTGCGGCCAGATCATCGCGCAGTCGGGCCACAGCCAGATCGTCTGGCCTCCGCCGGGCGGCGGAAACGAGTAGGTCTGCTGGAGATCGAGCTCCACGAGCGCGAGCGTCGGGAAGTGCTCGCCGGTCGCGGGCGGGAGCGGCGAGCTGGGGTCACGCTGGACCAGCGCGATCGGGGCGCTCGACAGCGGCTCGCCTGCGCTCGGGATCTCGACGTCGTAGCTGCGCACGATCATGCGGGTCGATGGCTCGTCCGCGGCGAGGTAGCGCTGTCGCAGCGCCTCCGACAGCTCGAGCTCGACGACCTCGCCCGGCGCCACCTCCTGCGTCAGCACCCGCTCGCGCTCGAGCCAGAACTCGGCCCGCAGCGGGATCCCACCCGGGTTGCGCACGCGCCAGCGGATCGGCCCCGCGGGCGCCAGGTAGAGGCCACGCGGCACGTCGAGATCGACCACCTCGCCGCTGGGATCCAACGCCCAGCGCTCGACGTGCAACCAATCGCTGGTCAGGATCTCGCCGTCGACGAACAGCCCGTGCAGCATGTTTCCGGCGCGCCTGTGATCGAGCTGCGCGGCCGGGCCAAAGCCGAACAACCTCGCCGCTTGCTCGGCCTGCTCGGGCAGCGACCACGCGAACACGCCCGAGAGCGTGACCGCGGCCGCCAGCTCACCGTCGAGCAAGCCGTGGGTCACGACCGCGGGCGGCTCGAGCAAGCGCGCGAACGAGAGCTCGTCGCCGATCACGTCGACCACCGCCATCCCGCCGGAGCCGAGCCCCACCGCCACACGCGGCGCGCCGCTGGCATCGGCCGAGAGCCCGACCGGCGGACCCGAGAGGCTCATGCGATCGAGCTCGCACCAGTCCGTCGGATCGAGCAGCCGCAGCTCGGCGCCCGGACCCTCGACGTCGCCGAACAGCGTGACGATGCGATCGCCCACCGCCGTGCTCACGCGCGCGTTGCCTTCGATCCCGGTGTCGGCGAGCTGCGTGAGCGTCCCATCCGAGCCGATCGCCGCGGTCCACAGCCCGCCGTGGAAGTGATGAACGAGCAGCTGATCGCCGAGCACCACGAGGTCGCGGGTCGACAGCTCGATCAGCTCGAAGCGCTCGCGCAGCACCGGCTGCCCCGGGCTCGACAGATCGAACAGCACCAGCGTCGCCACGTCCGCGAACAGCGGCTCGTCGGACCCGCAGTAGAGCGTGTTGGAGGGCGCGTGCACGGCCACGCTCGTGCAGCGGACATGCTCGCTCTCCGGCGGGCCGCTGTAGGTCAGCGTCACGCCGCCGTCGGGCTCGAGCCGCATCGCCGCCAGCCCGCTGTTGCTGTTGGCCACGTACACATGGCCCTCGTGCACGAGCAGCTCGACCAGGTGATCGTCGGGCGTGGCCTGATCGCCGCCGCGCAGCGTGA
>DATLLB010000267.1:0-2636 GCA_035538075.1 Enhygromyxa sp. | reverse complement strand
GATCGTCGAGGCAAGCTCGCGGCCGAGCTGTTCAAGCCGAAGGACGCCGGCTCGGTCACGCTCGCGCTCGAGCCCGGCAAGTACGCGGTGACGATCGACGACGGCCGCAATCTCCATCGCGCCGACGTCGAGGTCCGCAGCAACAAGACCGCCACGCTCGAGTTCGAGTCGCTCGAGGGCGTGCCGATCGAGGGCACCCGCACGCGCGGCGATCAGGCGGACCGCGGACCCACGCCGCCACCTGGCGGCTACACCCGCGTGCCCTTCAACATCGGCGTGGCCCCGCGTGCGGAGCTCAACGTCGGGTTCGGGCGCGGGCGGATCGTCAACAACCTCTCGGTCTCGATCGCCGCGACCGGGGTCGCCGGAGTCGACGGGGCGCAGGTGGCCCTCGGCGCGGTGTGGACGACCGACTACCTGCGCGGCGTTCAAGCGGCCGTGGGCGCGACGATCGCCCTGGGCGACGCCGCGGGCCTGCAGACGGCGACCGGCGTGATGATCACCCGCGGCCACCTCCGCGGCGCGCAGATGGGCGGCGCCTTCACCCACGCAGGTCGGCTCTCGGGCATGCAGCTCGCCGCCGTCAACTCGATCGGCTTCGGTCGTGGCGCGCAGTTCGGGCTCGTCAACATCAGCAAGGGCAAGTTCGAAGGTGTGCAGATTGGCCTGGTCAACTACGCCGAGCAGGCCGACGCCTCGATCGCCTTGGTGCCGATCACCAAGGAAGGCGGCGTGCGGATCGACGCGTGGACCAGCGACGTCCAGCTGATCCATGCCGGGATCAAGCTTCGCGCGCGCAAGACCTACGCGCTGCTGTCCGGCGGCGTGCATCCGATCGGACCCGAGAGCGCGCGCTCGTGGAGCCTGGGCTTTGGCTTCGGCGGGCCGCTGGTCTGGCGGCGGGTGTTCTCGCTCGAGCTCGACAACGTGGTTGGGATCGTCAACCCGGGCCTGCGCATCACTCGATCGCCGCTGTTCCTCGACACGCTGCGGCTCTCGGTCGCCTATCGACCGCTGCCGCGCTTCGCCATCTGGGCGGCGCTGACCTACAACCTGCTGCTCGACTTCGACAGCCGCAGCGACGGCTCCCTGCGTCCGGGCTACGCGTGGCAGACCCAGGCGACCACGCCGAGCGAGCACGGCGTCGGGCTGAAGCTGTGGCCCGGCTTCGCGGTCGGCTTCGAGTTCTAAGCCAAGTACGCGCCCAGACGGGCCTTGGCCAGCAGCGCGCGGGCGAAGTCGTCGACCGTGCTCGCGCGTGCGAGCGCGAGCAGTTGATCGAAGAACAGCAGCTCGGCGGGGACCAGCCCGAGCGTGCGCTCGCGGTGGCGCTCGAACAGCTCGGCGAGCACCTGCCGATGCGCGTCCACGCAATGGCGCACGCGCTCGGCGTCCTCGAGCATCGCCGACGCACGCGCGATGCGGATCGGCTGCTCCATGATGTCGGTGATCGATCCATCGCGATCGAACCGGATCAGTCGGACCGTCCGCCAGTGCTCGCCCGGCTTCGCGGCTGGCGGGACGACGACGTCGTCGATCAGCTCGAGCACCACGCCGGGCAGCTGCAGCGGAAACGACTCAGCCCAGGTGTTCATCCAATTGGAGACTAGCGAAAAGAGCCCAGAACAGGACTTGAACCTGCGACCTGCGGTTTACGAAACCGCTGCTCTACCGACTGAGCTATCTGGGCGGGTCGAGGCGGGCGCCTCGGGCCGCTGGTTTTAGTAGCAGCCCCGTCGCCCGTCAAACGAAATTGTGTTGTCGGCCTCGTGATCTCACGGCAGTCGCGCGAGGCCGCGGGAGCGGGGATCGCTGTCGGGCGCGGCTCCGGGATCCCCGGCCAAGCGCACCACAATCTCACCGCGGAGCTGATCGGCAGGCACCCAGCCGATCGCTCGGCTGTCGCAGCAAGCGCCCTCGTCACGGTTGTCGGCGAGGATCAGATAGCCGTCGGCGTGGATCTCGATCGGGCCGAGATCGCTGGGCAGATCCATGCCCGGCCAGCTCTCGTCGTCGTCACCGAGCAGGACGGGGTACCGCGTGTCGCCGAGCGTCTCCCAGGCGAGCGGTCGCAGGCGCGGGCTGTTGGCGTCGCCCGAATCCTCGCCGGGCGCGGGCTTGCCGGCCAGCACCAGGCGGATCGGATCGTCGGGCTTTTGCTGGAGCGCCACACCGTTGACGACCAGGCCGAGCGCGACGTCGGGCACGTGAAAGGTCACGGTATCGCCCGGCACCGCCAGCACGCGGCCCACTCGGAAGTTGCGCGGGCGCGCTCGGTCGCCGCGATCGCGGACGCGCTCCCAGTTGTTCTCGACCTCGTCGACGTCGACGACCGCGGTGTTGCGCAGCTCGCCGTCGTGCGGCTGCGAAGGATCGACGCGTCGTCCAGCGGGCGAGGGGCCGAGCGCTTCGTCGCGGTCGTGCTCGATCGCAGGCTCGGCAGGATCGTCACAAGCCTCGCTCGACGGGGTCGGATCGTAGACGACGATGTCGCCGGCCTCGATGCCCCAGGTGCCGCGGACCATGATCACCGACTCGCCGTCGAGGATGGTCGGGGCCATGCCGTCACCGTGGACCTGGATGACCGTCGCCAGCGAGGCTCGCGTGACGATCAGCGCGGCGCCGCCGACCAGCAC
>DATLLB010000266.1:0-3162 GCA_035538075.1 Enhygromyxa sp. | reverse complement strand
GCCTGCGGGTGCGGCCGGATCCGCGTGGGATCGAGGTCGAGCTGCTCGCGGGCGGACGCATGCATCTGATCGCGACTGGCGACGGTGGATTTCGCAACCCGCTCGAGTCGGGCACCAGCGTGCGCCTGACCAGCGACGCCGAGGGGCGGCGGGTGCTGGTGACCGGCTTTGGTTACTTCGAGCAGGGCTCCTACCCGTGGGCGCGGGCGCGGCTGCTGAGCTTGCAAGTTGGGTTCGTGCTGGTTCAGCTCGCGCTCGTGTATGGGCTCGGCTGGGCGCTGGTGGCCGGCTTTCACCGCGCTCGTGGGCGGGCGCTCGCACCCGGAGCGCTGGCGCTGCATGGCTGGCCGGCCGCGGCGTCGCTATGCTTCATGGCGATGCCGGTATTGATGGTCGCGATCGTGCAGCACGAGGCGTTCGCCACGGCCAATGTGCTGAGTGTGGGGTTGTTCGTGTGCAGCCTGGCGTTCGCAAGCTGCTCGGCCGCGGCTGCGGCCACGGCCGTGCGCGCGAGCCTGCGGCCGACGATGCCTTGGCTCACGCGCCTCGTGCCTACGATGACGTCGGCGGCTTGTTTCGCGCTGGCGTTCTATCTGGCCATGCACGATCTGATCGGCCTCCGCATCTGGCGGTGGTGATCCCCGAAAAAGGGAGCTCAGGGCTTTCCTTCGGTGCCGTCGCAGCTCAGTCCGCCGACCCAGTACCAGTAGCGCACGCCGCTGTCGTGGGTGGCCGCGTCCACGTCTCGACACTTCTGCCGGAGCCCGTCGACGCAGCGCGTCGCGTCGACAATGTCGCAGGGCTCGGCCGGCTCGGCCACGCACGCAGCGACGTCGCCGGACTCGATGCACACGGCGTCGCGCTCACACTCGATGCGCACGACGGTGGCGCGGAGTTTCTTGCGGCCGGTGTGGGTTTTATCGGCGCAGTAGGTCCACGCTCGCTCGCCGTCGCAGCCGGGCTCGTAGGTGGCACGATCGCAGGGCTCGCCCTCCGAACATCCGCTGCAGGCGAGCAGCACAAAGAGCGCGAGGGTTCGTTTCAGCATGGTCGGGCGCGACGCTAGCACGGCCAGTAACGGGGCTGCACGAGGTCGCGTATGCGGGCCTCGTGACCACTGAGCCCGACCGCGATCCACTGTTTCAACCGCTCGACCTCGGCGCGCTGCGCCTGCCCAACCGCGTGCTGCTCTCGCCGATGACCCGCTCGCGCGCGCAGCAGCCCGGCGACGTGCCGACCGAGCTCAACGCTCGCTACTACGCGCAGCGAGCCAGCGCCGGGTTGATCCTCACCGAGGCCACGCAGGTCAGTCCGCAGGGCAAGGGTTACGCGTACACGCCCGGCATTTACAGCGACGAGCAGGTCGAAGGCTGGCGGAAGGTCACCGACGCGGTCCATGCCAATGGCGGTCGGATCGCTCTGCAGCTGTGGCACGTCGGACGGATGTCGCACGTCGAATTCCACAATGGCGAGCCGCCGGTCGCCCCTTCGGCGATCAACGCGAATGCGCGGATCTTCCTCGACAGCGAGCGCGGCCACTCGCCGACCTCCACCCCGCGGGCGCTGAGCCAGGCCGAGATCCCCGGTGTGATCGAGCAATTCCGCCGCGGCGCCGAGCGAGCCAAGCAAGCGGGATTCGACGGGGTCGAGGTTCACGGGGCCAATGGTTATCTGCCGCATCAATTCCTGAGCGACGCCGCCAATCAGCGGACCGATGGATATGGCGGCAGCATTGCCAATCGCATCCGCTTCCTGGTCGAGGTCGCCGAAGCGGTCACCGAGGTCTGGGGCCCCGAGCGCGTGGGCGTGCGGCTCTCGCCCGGGCTCGGCGGCATGAGTGGCGCGCTCGAGTCCGACGTGGTCCCGCTCTACACCGCGCTGACCGACGAGCTCGCGCGGCTGCGGCTGGCTTACCTCGATGTCATCGAGTACTTCGGCGCGCCCGATCAGCGGCCGAGCCAGCCCGGCGAGGTGCATCGGGCGATCCGCGAGCGCTTCTCGGGCGCGTACCTGGCCAACGGCGGTTATCTGGCCGAAACGGCTCGCAGCGCGATCGCAGCCGAGCATGCCGATGGTGTGCTGTTTGGGGCGATCTTCCTGGCCAACCCGGATCTGCCCGAGCGCTTTCGTCGGGGCGCGCCGCTCAACATGCCCGATCCCAAGACCTTCTTCGGTGGAGACGCGCGCGGGTACATCGACTATCCGGCGCTGAGCTGGGCGGAGTAGGGGTGCTACGCTGCGCGGGTGATCGCGGTTTTGCTGCTCGCGTGCGTGCTGGCGAGCGCGCCTCCTCCGGCGGAGGAGCAGCGCTCGCTCGCGGGCGGGTGGTTGCAGCTGGCTCCGCTCGGGCTCGCGCTGCCGAGCCCCGGCGGTAGCGACCTCGAGCGTTTTCGTGGCGCGGTGCGGTCGGGCTTTCGTTGGGGCTTCTCGGCGGGCGCGAGCTTCGAGCCGGTCCCGCACTTGTTCATCGGCGCGAGCGCGGGCTTCGATCAGACGCTGTGGATCTTTCGCAACGTCGAGCGCGACGGCTACGAGCTGTGCTTTCGCGGCGACTGCTATGGCTGGGACGAGCGCGGGGTCGGGCAGCTGATCCGGGTCGGACCCGAGCTGCGCATCGGGTGGGCGAATCATCGCGTGATCGCGTGGGCGATGTTCGCCGGGCAGCTCGGGATCTCGCGCATTCGGCTGGACTGCAACAACAGCGTCGAGGAGCACTGCGATCGCACGGAGACCGATCTCGGGCCGAGCATCGGCGGCGGGCTCGGGCTCGCGATCCGGGCCACATCGCGCGCGGCGTTCGGGCTCGAGAGCAGCATCGATCACGCGTGGCTCGATCCCCGCGATGATCCGTTTCGGGCCGTGCGGATGATCGATCTGGCGGTGATCGTCGCGCTGCGGTTCTGATAGAAACGGGTGGTGACTGCAGCGCGCGCGGTGATGCTCGCAGGGGTGCTGGCACTGGCGGGCTGCCAGCGCGCGAGCGAAGAGCAGCGAGCGAAGGCGGCCCTCGAGGGGCGAAACCTGCGGGGCTCGAGCCCGCATGCGCGCGACGATCGGGTGCCCGAGCTCAGCGGCGCGGTCTTGGGGTCGCAGCCGGGCTTTCTCGCGGACGCGTTCGTGGTAGCGAGCTTCGAGGCGGGTGTGGTTCGGACCGTGTGGCAG
>DATLLB010000265.1:0-10183 GCA_035538075.1 Enhygromyxa sp. | reverse complement strand
CGTGGTCGCGGGCGAGCTCGAGCTCGACGAGCGCGAGCTCGCCGCGATCCGCAGCAAGGTCGGCGAGCACATCCGCGGTCGCGGACCGCTCTGACGATCTTGCAGGTGACACGCAGCCGACGGCCGGGTGTTCGAGCCCGCAATGCTGAATTGCAAGCGCCCGCTCATCCGACTCGCCTCCCCTGTCCTGTTGTCGCTCGTGTGCATCGGCTGCGGTGACGGCTGGGAGCGCACCGAGCAGCTGCAGTTCGACGACCCAATCCAGCACATCGAGGTCAACACCGGATCGGGCGAGATCTTCGTGGTCGCCGAGGCCGAGCGGGAGCGCGTCGAGGTCGAGGCCGTGATTCGTGGCTACTCGACGCGGCTGCGCTGGGAGCTCGACGGCGAGACGCTGCGCCTCGCTCACCGCTGCCCGCCGGGCGCCGTGGTCTGTACCGTCGACTGGTACGTGTGGGTGCCGCAGCAGAGCGCCGAGTACCTCAACTTCGATCTCGAGTCGGGCTCCGGCGACATCGCGGTCGAGCACACCTTCGGCAACATCCGGGCCGCGACCGGCTCCGGCGACCTGTGGCTCGACGACACGGTTGGCTTCACCGTCGAGCTCGAGGCCGGCTCTGGGGACATGCAACTGCTCGGCTGCGAGGCCGATTCGATTGCGACCATCACCGGATCGGGCGACGTCGAGGCCACGCTGCGCGGCGACCCGCGTCACGTCGCGCTGCAGACCGGCTCGGGCGACGTCCGCCTGACCGTCCCCGGCGACGGCTACCAGCTCGACCTCGACACCGGCTCGGGCGACGTCGACGTTGACGGGCTCACGCACGACCCCGACGGGGATTCGCGGATCTCGATCTCGACCGGATCCGGCGACGTCGCGGTGATCGGCAAAGCGGGTTAGTGCGCGGTGCAGCAGGATGGAAGGGTCTCAGGCGCCGGACCGCCAGTCGCTGGCGAGGCGCGAAGAGGGAGTGTACCGGGCGTACTCGACCGATGAGCAACAAAGCCAGCGGCCGGTGCTCCAAGCCTGGGGCCCTTCCATCCTTCTGCACCGCGCACTAATCTCGGCCGATGGCCGTGCAGCTGAAGATCCGCGACATGAACACGGGCAAGGCCCAGATCGCCGAGTTCGAGAGCATCGACGACGCGGTGAATTGGCTGACCGCCCGACCGCGCTTCGTCGAGGTGCTCGGCCCGCCGCAGCGCGACTCGATCAGCCCCGCCGACGAGCAACGCCTGCGCGCCGCCCTGCGACCGCTCGACGACGACGAGCGGTCGGCCGTGGCCGCCCAGGATCAGCGCGACGCCGAGGTTCTGCGCGCGGCCATGCAGCGCGAGCAGGCGCGCGCGCAGGCGCAGATCGAGTCGCTGCGCGAGCACAACCGCGACGCCGATCCCAACCGTCCCATGCACGTCGTGTGGGAGCGCGGCCACGGCTGTCGCAACGCCGACCCTGCCGATCCGCGCGAGGTCACCGAGCTCGCCCGCGTGGCCGTCGAGGCCTGGGTCGCCGAGCGCAACAGCTGGGTGCACCGCCGCGGGCAGCATGTCGTCGACGCGCAGCTGGTGGTCTGGCCGGGCCCGGTGCCGAGCGGCGACGAAGACGACCGCATCGAACAGGGCGGCCAGTTCAACGTGCTGTTCGGCGATCCGGACGCGTGATCGTCACTTGCGCCGGAACAGCCGGTACCAAACCCCGAGGATGTCGCGCTCGATCATCACGTAGAGCGGCGGCACGACCAGCAGCACCAGCGCGGTCGAGATCGTCAGCCCGGCTGCGAGCGAGATCGCCATCGGAGCCAGGATCTCGTCCTTGCCGCCGAGGCCGAGCGCGAGCGGGCCGAGCCCGAACACGGTCGTGAGCGTGGTCGAGAGGATCGGGCGCAGCCGCTCGACCGCGCCGTCGCGAGTGGCCTGCTCGACGTCGAGCCCGTCCATGCGGCGCTTGTTGATGAAGTCGACCATCACCAGCGAGTCGTTGACGACGATGCCGGCGAGCGCGACCACGCCGAACATCGCGAACAGCGAGAGATCGTAGCCCATCCCGAACAGGCCCCAGATCGCGCCCATGATCCCGAACGGCACCGCGCACAGGATGATCAGCGGCTGCAGGTAGGAGCTGAACTGCAGGGCCAGGGCCACGTAGATCAGGCCGATCGCGAGCAGGAACGCGCCCGGCAGATCGGCGAGGCTCTCCTGAATCTCCTCGGTCTCGCCGCCGAACTGGATCTCGAGCTCGGGGTAGCGCGGGGCGATGTGCTCGTCGAAGTGGGTCTTGATGCGTTCGCTGGCCTCGATCGCCGTGATGATCGACGACTCGACGTCGGCGGTCACGGCCACGGTCCGCTGGCCGTCGCGGCGGCGGATCGAGCCGATCTCGCGGGTTCGTTGCAGCCGCGCGACCTGATCGAGGCGCACGACCCTTCCGTCGCTGGCGGTGACCGTGAGGCTGCCGAGGCCGTTGCGATCGAGCCGCTGCGCGCCCTCGGTGCGGACCACGATCTCGACCCGCTGCTCGTCGATCGAGACCTCGGCGGCGACCAAGCCATCGATCGCCGAGCGCACGGCGTTGGCGATCTCCAGCTCGTTGAGGCCGTAGAGCGCGGCGAGATCGGCGTCGACCTGGACGCTGTAGGTCTCCTTGCCGATGCCGCTGTCGTCGTCGACGTTGCGAACGCCGTCGATGGTGCGCAGGAACGCCTTGAGGTCGCGCACCGCGTTCTCGATCTGCGCGGGCTCGCGGCCACGCACGCGCGCGGTGACGGCTGGCCCTGCGGGCGGTCCGGCCTGCATCTCGATGATGCTGTAGGAGGCGAGATCGGGGTTCTCGGCCAGCTTGTCCTCGAGCGCGAACTCGAAGCGCAGGATGCCGACGTTGGCCCCGCTCTCCATCACCTGCGTGCGAGGGTCGCGAACCGAGCCGACGCGCAGCTTGCTGGAGTACACGAGGCTGTCGGGGCCCTCCTCGGTCACGTCGAGCCGATCGAAGACGAACTGGCGCATCGCTTCGCCCTGCGCGAGCGTGGCCGCCCGATCGACGCCGGCCGGCAGGCGATAGCTGATCGACAGCTCGGTCGGCTTGCCCGGCGCGGTGTACTGAAACGGCATCTTGCTGGCGAGCGCGAGCGTGCCCACGAACCACAGCAGGGCCAGCAGCGCGACCAACCACCGCAGCCGCACCGCGAGCGCCACGATCGGCCGATAGACCCCCTTCATGCGCTCGTTGAGCCGAGCCGTGCGCCCGCCCGCCGCGTCCTGCTTGGCGAAGTGGGCGAGGTGACCGGGCAGCATGAAGATGGTCTCGAACAGCGAGCCGAGCAGGCAGAAGATCACCGCCAGTGGGAGGATCTTCATGACCCGACCCATGGTCCCGCCGACCATCGTCAACGGCAGGAACGCGAACACCGTGGTCGCGACCGCGACGATGACCGGCAGCATCACCTCCTTGGAGCCCTCGATCGCCGCCTCGATCCGCGACTTGCCCATCTCGAGGTGTCGCTGGCAGTTCTCGATCACGACGATCGCGTCGTCGACCACGATGCCGGTCGCGATCAGCAGCCCAAACGTCGAGATGACGTTGAGCGTCATGTCGGTCTTGTCCATCAAGAAGGTCGCGAGCAGGTACGCGACCGGCATGCCCCACAGCGCCAGCAGTGCCTGCCGAAAGCCCGCCACCAACCCGAGGATCAGCACCACCAGGATCGCGCCGCTGATGCCGTTGGACAGCACGGTGTTGAGCCGGTCGCGGATCAGGACCGTGTAGTCCTCGGAGATCACCGCGCTGATGTTGGGCGGCAGCTGCTCTTGCAGCTGCGGGAGCAGGGCCGCCACGTCCTCGCGGATCTCCAGCGGGTCGGCGACCTCCTCGCGGTTGACGACCAGCTGCACGGCCGGCTGCCCGTTGACGTAGTAGCGGGTGTCGGGCTCCTCCTCGAGCTCGTCGACGCGGGCGACATCGCCGATGCGCAGCGGCGATCCGGCCCGCAGCGGGATCGCGGCCACGTCGGCGGCCGACTGCAGGCGCTTGTCGGTCTTGACGAAGATCTCCGAGCCGCCGCTCTCGACCGTACCCGCCGGCACATTGGCCTTGGCGTTGCGGATCGCCGCGCTGATCTGCGCGGGCTGGATCTGCAGGCCGCGCAGCTTGGCCTCGTCGAGCGCGACCACGATGCGCGGCTCGGTCAGGCCGGTGACCGTGACCCCGGCCACCCCAGGTCGGCGCGTGAGCAGCTCCTGGATGCGCTCGGCGTCCTTGTGAATCGCCCGATCGCCGAGCAGCGAGACCGTCAGCACCGGCAGCTCGATCTTGGCCTCGCGCACCTGCGGGGTCTCGGCGTCCTCCGGCAGCCCTTCGGTCGCGGCCACGGCCTTCTCGACCTCGGCTCGCGCGTCGCGGATGTCGGTCCCGGCCAGGAAGGTCACGGTGATGTTGGCGACGCCCTCCGAGGCGAGCGACTCGACCCGCTTGATGTCGCTGACCTTGTCGATCTCCTCCTCGATCGGGCGGATGATCAGCTCCTCGACGTCGGCCGCGGTCGCGCCGAGGTACACGACCTCGACCACCACCGCGTCGAGGCTGACCTCGGGGAACTGCTCGCGCGGGAGCTTGAGCGCGCCGATGATCCCGGCCGCGACGACCAGGAAGAACAGCAGGTTGACGAACACCGAGTTGCCGACGCTCAGGCGGATGATCTTCTCGAGCATCGCGTCGCTCCTCCCTGGCACTAACCCTGCTGAATAGAGGACACCATGATCGCCTCGTCGCCGTCGACCAGCGTCGCCGGTCCGGAGCTGACCACCCGCTGGTCGACCGCTATGGGGCCCTCGATCGCTACCGCACCGTCGACATCCTCGTGCACGGTCACGTCGACCCGCTCGAGCTGCTCGCGGGCTTGTTCGCCGCTGCCGACCGCGGTCGCCCGCAGCACGTAGGCCTGGCTGCCGTCCCAGCGCACGGCCGTGGGTGGGACCGTGAGCACCGGCTTGCCCTGCTCGCCACGCACGCGGACCTCGACGGCCTCGCCCGCGCGCAGGCGCTTGTCCTGGTTGTCGATGCGCAGCCGAGCCGGGAAGGTGTTGGTGCCGACGTCGGCCTCGCGGGCGATCCACTCGAGCGTGGCCGGGACCTGCACGCCGCGGATCCGCACCTCGAACTCGAGCTTGCTGCGCTCGTGCGTGACCATCTCGTACTCGGAGAGCGGCACGTCGACGGCGAGCTTGTCGAGCTCGGCCAGCGTCGCGATCGGAGCGCCGGGGGCCGCATACTCGCCCAGCTCCGCGCTGACCGTGGTGATGACCCCGGCAAAGGGCGCGGTGATGGTGTTGGCGGCCTTGCGATCGCGCGACTGGATCACCTGCCCGGCCGCCTGCCGGATCGACGCGCGCGTGGTCTCGATCTCGGTCTCGAGCCGCTCGACCTCGCGCCGCGTGCCGGCCCCGGTCTGCAGCAGCGAGCGAGCGTCGGCCAGCTGCCGCTCGAGATCGGCGAGCCGCGCCTCGGAGCTGGTCCGCGAGGCCTTGGCGCTGATCAACGAGCCCGACGCGTCGGAGTCGATTAAACGGACGAGCAGATCATCTTGGGCGACCTCGACCTGCTCGTCGATCAGCAGCTCCGCGATCTGCCCGCCATAACGCGGTGAGAGCTCGGCCCGACGCCACGGCTCGAGCAGCACGAGGTGGCGCGACTCGATGCGCGGCACCACCTGCGTGACCGTCGCGACGCGCACGCGAGGGACTCGCTGCTCCTGCACCTCGGCCGGCTTGCCACCGCAGCCGGAGACGAACAAAGCCACGCTCGAGACCGCGAACGCGGCCCGGAGGAGCACCCGCTTGCACGACCCACGCACGGCGCTCGGGTTGTATGCCGGGCTCCGAATTCCGGCAAGTGCAGCAAAGGTTGATCACTCCTTTATCAGCGTCATGTCGGTCTCGGTGCGGCTCTGCTCGGCGAGCGCTTCGAGCTGCGCGGGGGTCATGCGAGCCCGGGGTTGCTGGGCCTCACCCCGGCGGCGATCGTTGTCGTCGAGCCGCAGGCACAGATCGATGGCCCGGATCAGCGACTCCGCGTCCGGGTAGCGATCGCCGGGCTCCTTGGCCAGGCAACGCAGGACCAGCTTCTCCACATAGTCGGGCAGCGGCGAGGACAGCAGCGCAGACGGCGGAGTGGGCCGCTGCTCGACGTGGGCCCGCAGCAGCGCCGGAGCGCTGCGCTCGATGAACGGCGGCCGTCCAGTCAACGAGAAGTACAGCACCGCCCCCAGACCGTAGATGTCGGAGCGAGCGTCGGTGGCTCGACCGCGGGCGGCCTCGGGCGAGATGTAGAGCGGAGTGCCGACCGCTCGCTCGGGCTCGACCGGCTCGTAGCCGAAGCCCGGCTGGGTCGAGGCGACCTCGCTGGAGAGACCGAGCTGCTCGGTCGGTCCGCGATCGAGCTGCCCGGCCTCGGCCGCGACCGTCGCGACCCCGAAGTCGAGCACGCGGACGAAGTCCCGCTCGCCGGCCGGCGCCGACACGAACAGGTTCTCGGGCTTGATGTCACGGTGCACCACCCCACGCTCATGCGCCTCACGCAGCGCCCGCGCAGCCTGGCGGACCAGCTCGAGCGCGCGTGTGATCGACAGCGGACCCTCGCGCGTGACCAGCTCGGCCAGCGTCTCGCCCTCGAGCAGCTCCATCGCGTAGAACCACAGGCCCTCGCGCGTGAGCCCGAAGTCGTAGACGCGGACGGTGTGGGGGTGACGAAGCTTGGTCGTGGCCACGACCTCTCGCTCGAAGCGCTCGATCGCGGCTGCGTCGGCGCGCTCGATCGGCAGGATCTTGAGCGCGACCTCCTGGCGAAGCCCCGGGTGCCACGCCGCCCAGACCTCGCCCATCGCCCCACGCCCGAGCGGCCGCAGCAGCTCGTAGCGACCGACATGGCGGGCCTTGTAGAGATTGCGCCGCAGGTCCCAGCCGAAGTGGCTGGCGGTCACGACCATCGCGATGGTCGTCAGCGCCACGCCGACATGCACGATCAGGTTGTCGGGATCGGGCTCGACCAGCTCCGGATACGCGAGGCTGCCCGCGATCAACGTGGTCCAGAACGCCATCGCCGGGACGCTGGTGAGCAACAGCCCGCGTCGCCACGGATCGGGGATCGCCGCCGCACGCACGACCAGGATCGGGAACAGCCCGACCAGCACCGGGCTGCTCCAGCCGCCGGTCATCAGGGCCATGAACGCGGTCACGATTGCGACCGAGCCGGTCGCGAGCATCTCGCACCGCATCAGCGAGGCCCGGCTGGGCGCCGGAGACCCACGCAGCCGCAGCCACATCAGCAGCAGCGGCACCGCCCCGAGCAGCCGGGCGCCCACGAAGATCGCGGCCAGCCCCGACGCGCGCACCGACGGGAGCGCCACATCGGAGATCAGGAACGCGAGATAGGCGAGCCCGCCCCAGAACAACATCGTGCGCATCCGCAGGCTGCGAGCGACGGTCTCGTCGCGCTCGTAGTCGCCGATCCACTCGGCCTTGGCCTCGAGGATGCGATGCGGACGAAGCTCCCGGTCGAGCTCGCCTTCACGATCGGCGAGCGCCCAGTCCCTCTCGCCCTCGGCCCCTCTGTGCTCCGCCACCACCGTCTGGCACCGTTTGGCCAATGGTACGCGCACGGCTCTTGGCCGCGATAGCCCGCGCCGCGAGCGAGTAGCTACTCTGGCCAATCCGCGCGGTCGGCCCGCAAGGGCTGCGCACACCTGACGGCGCGGGCCCGAGCACCTGTCCGCGACGGCGACGTAGACTCTCGCGGTGGACGTCCGCCGGCCCGACGAGGGCTTGATCACCAAGCTCGACCTCGAGACCGAGGAGCCGGACGACGCCGACGACTCGCGGCCCGATTGGTTGACGCGCGGCGAGACCATCGGCCGCTACATCGTCCTCGAGTGCCTCGGCGTCGGCGGCATGGGGGTGATCTACTCGGCGTGGGATCCCAGGCTCGACCGCAAGCTCGCGATCAAGATCGTCCGCGATCGCCACGGCAAGCTGGGCTCGACGCGTGGGCGCGCGCGACTGCTGCGCGAGGGCCAGGCGCTCGCGCGGTTGCGTCACCCCAACGTGATCTCCGTGCACGACGTCGGCACCCACGACGGTCGCGTGTTCGTGGCCATGGAATTCGTCGAGGGCGAGACGCTGCAGCGCTGGTTGCTGCGCAGCCCGAGGCCGCCGCTCGAGCAGGTCATCGACGTGTTCCTGCAGGTCGGTCGCGGGCTCGCGGCTGCACATCGAGCCGGGCTCGTGCACCGCGACGTCAAGCCCGAGAACATGATGCTCGGCGATGACGGCCGCGTGCTGGTGCTCGACTTCGGCATCGCCCGCGAAGGTCTGCTCGAGCTCGACGACGACGCCGAAGATCCGACCGAGGCCGCACCCTCGCCGGGCGACGAGCCGACCGTCGAGCCCGAGCCCGCGCCCGAGCCCGAGCCCGAGCCCGACGAGCCGCTGCCCGAGCCCGGCGTCCCGCTCCACATCCACGAGGACCACACCCCGCTCGCGCAGCTGACTCGCGCGGGCGCGGTCGTGGGCACGCCCGCGTACATGTCCCCGGAGCAGCACCGCGGGCTCGCGCTCGATGCCCGCGCCGATCAGTTCTCGTTTTGCGTCGCGATGTGGGAGGCCCTCAACGGCGACAAGCCCTACGGCGAGGGCGGCCGCGAGAAGCTGCTCGCGCGCATGCGGACCGGGCAGCTGCGACCGTTTCGCAACCGCGACGCGCCGCGCCGCATCGCCAAGGCCCTGCGCCGTGGGCTGGCCTGGTCGCCGCGCGATCGCTTCGAGAGCATGGAGGCGCTGCTCGAGGCCCTGAACCCGCGTGGTCGCGTGGTCGAGCGTCAGGTCTGGAGCTCGCTCGCGCTCGGGGCCGTCGCGGGCGCGCTGACGGGCGTGTTGTTCGTGTCGTGGGTGTCGGAGCTGCGCCGGCCAGCGCCGACGCCCGACGACACGCAATCGAAGCCGCCCCGCTCGCAGACCGATCCCCACGTCGCCCAGCTGCGACGCACGCTCGACGAGCTCGAGCTCGCGCGACCGCCTGGCGATCCGAGCGTCGCCCGAGTGCGACGCGAGCTCGCCCGCGCGCTCGCGGCTCTGGGCGAGCACGATGCAGCCCTGGCCGAGTACGAGCGGGCGCTGACCAGCTACGAGCAGCTGGTCAGCGAGCGGTAGAACGATGAGCGACGACCTGCACGACGTCGAGGTCTTCGCCGACGAGCTGCAGACGCGCGGCGATCCGCGAGGCGAGCTGCTGAGCCTCGAGCTCGCCTCCGATCGGGCGGCCACCAGCGACGAAGCTCGCAGGCTCCACCGCGAGGCCCAGCGCATCCGCGACGCGCACGAGTCCCTGGTCTGGCCCGCGCCGCTGCGAGACACCCACGTGAGCATGCGGGCGGGCTTCGTGGTCCATGCGACCGAAGAGCTGTTCGCCTCGCACATCCCGGTCGAGCTGGCGCTGAGCCTGCGCAGCCTGTGGTCGTACTGGCGACGCCTGGACGATCTGCTGCCGACGCTGGTCCGCGCTCGTGCGTGCGGCCTCGCGCTCGACGAGCTGCGGCACGCACCGCTCGACGCGGGGCTGCCGACCAATCTCGCCGGCATGCGAGCGCTCGGGGGTCCCGGACGCTGGCCGGCAGTCCGCACGCTCGAGCTCACAGGTCCCATCGAGCGCCTCGAGGGACTCGCCGGTCTGACCGGCCTCGAGCACCTCGACATCGATACGCCGCTCGACGCGGCCCAGCTGCGCTCGCTCGCCGGGCTCGGGCTGACGTCGCTGGGCGTTCGAGCGGATCGACTCGAGCCTGCGTTGGTCGAGCTGTTCGGCGCCACGCTCGAGCGCCTAGAGCTGCGCGGCTGCAAGGACTCGCTCGCGCCGCTCCGACAGCTTCCCCGGCTGCGATCGCTGACGCTCCGTGAGGATCAGAGCGCGCAGGCGCTGGCCGACTTGGCTGGGCTCTCCCAGCTCGAGGAGCTGAGCATCCCCTCGCTCCACGATCGGCGCACGCTCGACGCACTGCTCGGGCTACGCATGCGAAGCCTGCACGTCGAGACGGTGGCGGCCGAGCTGCTGCCGGAGATCGCGAGGCTGACCACCCTCGAGTCATTCAGCTACGGGGAGGTCACCGGAGAGCACGTCGACCTCACACCGCTGCTCGGCCTC
>DATLLB010000264.1:0-11097 GCA_035538075.1 Enhygromyxa sp. | reverse complement strand
ACTGGGACGAATTCCGCCGCGCGAACCCGGAGCTGTTCGAGCCCAAGCTCGCGATCCTGCACCGCTACTACGAGCAGCAGACCTTGCAGAGCCCACACGCCAAGCAGCGCTTCGTGTGGCCGGACAAGCTCTGAATCAGCGAACCGAAAGCCTCGCCGATTCGGCCGAAAGTCCCGCCCTTTCGCCACTCGACGCGCAGCGCTACGCCACGCGCATGGCGAACGAATTCTGGGAAACCGCCTTCATCGAGAAGCAGCTGATGTGGGGCCTCGAGCCGACCCGATCTGCGCTCTTCGCCAACGACTACTTCGCCCGGACTGGCGTCAGGGACGTGCTGATCCCCGGGGTCGGCTACGGCCGGAACGCGAAGGCGTTCCTCGAGCGTGGGATGTCCGTGACCGGAATCGAGATCTCCGAGACCGCGATCGCTCTCGCGCGATCGCAGCTCGGCCTCGACATTCCGATCCATCACGGCTCGGTCGCGAGCATGCCGTACGACCATCGCGAGTACGACGGCATCTTCTGCTACGGGCTCATCTACCTGCTGGACGCGGACGGACGCGCGAAGCTGATCCGCGACTGCTACCGCCAGCTCGTACCCGGCGGGCACATGATCTTCACGGTCATCTCGAAGCGAGCGCCGATGTACGGTCGCGGCACCCAGCTCGGCGATGATTGGTACGAGATCCTGCCGGGCGTGAAGATGTACTTCTACGATGCCGACTCGGTCGAGCGGGAGTTCGGCCCGCACGGGCTGATCGAGTCCTCCGCGATCGACGAGCCAACGCCCGGCGGCTCGCTACCGTTCATCAACGTGGTCTGCAGGCGCGGCTGAGCGACGCGCTCAGCTCACCACGATCTCGTCTTCGGGCACGAACGGCGGCGTGTCGCAGCAAAACAGCGTCGCCCGTCGCTCGCCAACATTCACATAGCGATGCACCCGGTGCTTGCTCCACACGACCGGATCAAACCCACGCAGCCGCACCCCGTCGCGCTCGATCGCCCCCTCGACCAACCACTCGAGCTCGCGCATCACATCGTGATAATGCGCCGGGATCTCCTTGCCCGGATCCACATGCAGCAGGTAAAGCCCCGCCTCGCGCGTCTGATAGAGGATCTCCACCTCGCCAAACTCGTTGTGCTCGCGCGTGCGCACGAAGTCGCTGGCACGCCGCGTGATCTCGACCCCGGCCGCCCGCACCCGGCCCTGCAGCGCCTGCGGCTTGTGCAGCCGTACGCGCAGATCCTGAATGTTCGGATGCACGCCGCACAGCATCGCGGCCAGCTCCTCCGCGGCCATCTCCAGCAGCTTGTAGCGGCGAAACTCGAGCAGCATGGCGACCTCGTCGACCACGCGGGCGTAGTCGCAGGTCGCGGCGATCCGCCCGGTGTACGCGGCCTCGGCCGTGTCGAGGCCGAGCTCGAGCTCGACGATCAGCGGCTGCGGCTGCGTGCGCTCGTGCGGGTAGATGCCGACGATGCAGTCGACGCGCAGGTCCTCGATGAAGATCCGGTCGCGGGCCATGGATGCGTGCTCAGTCTTCGCTCGACTCGTCGTCGTCGCCGCTCGCCAGCTGGCGCGCGAGCTCGACCAGCAAGCGCGTACCAAACCCGGTCGCCCCCGGGCCATAGCACTCGCGCGCGAACTCCCAGTGGCTCTTGCCGGCCAGATCGATGTGCGCCCACGGATAGTCGACGAACTCGCGCAGGAACGCGGCGGCCGAGCTCGGCGCGCCCGCCAGCGCGCCGACGTTGCGCAGATCGGCCTTGTGGTGGCCGAGGTCGCGATCGTGGATCTCGTGGATCGGCATCGGCCACAGCAGATCCCCGCACTGCTTGCCCGCCGCCATGAGCAGCTCGCGGGCGCGATCTTCGTTGCAGTAGAGCCCGGCGTAGGGCTCGCCGAGCGCGGCATGCAGCGCGCCGGTCAGCGTCGCGAGATCGATCACGAGCTCGGGCGCAGGCTCGTGCTCGCACAGCCACGCGAGCACGTCGGCGATCACCAAGCGGCCCTCCGCGTCGGTGTTCTCCACGTACACGGTCGTGCCATTGCAGGCGGTCAGCACGTCGCCCGGCTTGAAGGCCCGCGCGTCGACGCAGTTCTCGGTCAGCGGACAGAGCCCGACGATGCGCAGCGGCAGCTCGAGCGCCGCGATCGCGAGCATCGCCCCGATCACGGCCGTAGCCCCGCACTTGTCGTAGGTCAGCTCGTGGATCATCCGGCCGACCTTGATGTTGTAGCCGCCGGTGTCGTGCGTGAGGCCCTTGCCGACCAGGGCGTAGAGCGGCGCGTCGGGGTCGCCGGTGCCGTCGTAGTCGAGCCGCAGGATGCAGCCGCGCTTGGGCGCGCCCGCGTCGACGGCGAGGAACAGACCCATGCCGAGCTTGGCGGCCTGCGCGGCGGTGATCGTCGAGAGCTCGATCTCCAATTCCCGCGCCGCGATCTCGGCCCGCACGCGCTCGACGATCGCCGAGGGCGTACCGATGTTGCCGGGCAGGTCACCGAGCTCGCGCGCGAAGTTGGTGCACTCGATGACCTTCATCGTCTCGCGCAGCCGCGTGGTCACGGCCCGACGCTGCTTGCTCGACAGCTCGCGCCCGAACGGAGGCAAGCACACGCTCACGCGCCGCACGGTGCTCGCGACCGGACCATCGTTGCTGCGCTCCCACGCGCGCGGATCGTGGCCGCGCAGGGCCATGCCCTCGGCGACCAATTCGATCTCGCAGTCGTCGGGCCATGCGGCCAGCACGGCGTGACGAATGCCCGCGTTCGTGCACGCGCGCTCGATCGCAGCGCCAGCGTTGCGCAGCGTGCGACGGTGCTGCAGCGTCCAGCTCTCGCGGTTGTAGCTGCCGGCGTGACCCCCGAGCGGCTCCTCGTCGTCGGGCCAGTCGGGCGGGCTGGGCAGACCATAGAAGAGCACGCGCGGGGTCGGCAGCTCGCGGGTCTCCAGCCACGTCCAGGCCTCGGCCGCACGGTTGAGCAGGCGCGCGGCCGACGGGCGCAGGTGCTGCTGCATCGGCAACAGCGAGCGCCCGCGCTCGGGGTAGAACAACACCACGAGCGCGTCGGCGCTGAGTTGCTCCGGACCCCGGTCGCTGACGCTCAGGCGCATGAGCCAGAGTCTACGCGCCTGGGCTACGCGCCTGGGCTATTAAACATCTTCTCGATCTGATCGGCGCCAGGCAGATCGGAGAGATCGGGCTGGATCACGATCTCGATGCGGCGGTTCTGCGCGCGGCCCTGATCGGTCTCGTTGCTCGACGTCGGGCGCGTGTCGGCGTACGACGCCGCGCTGATGCGCTTGCCGGGCATGCCGGCCTCGACCATCTCCTTGACCACGTTGATCGCCCGCGCCGAGGCCAGCTCCCAGTTGGACGGATACGACTTGGTCTTGATCGGGACGTTGTCGGTGTGGCCTTCGACCTGGAACTTGCGATCGGGGATCGTCCCGAGCAGCGCGCCGACTTCGCGGATGGTCGCGGCGCCTTCCTTCGAGAGGTCGGCCGAGCCCGACGCGAACAAGATGTCGGTCTGCAGCTCGAGCACCATGCGGCCGTCGACGATCTTGGCCTTGAGCTTGCCGTTGTCGATCAGGCTCTTGAACTTGGCGAGCACGTTGCGGTACTCGGCCGCGCGCGCCTCGGCCAGCGCCTGCTTCTTCTGCAGCTCGGCCAGCGCGCGCTGCATGTCCTCGATCGACGCGGTCAGGTTGCTCTTGTCCTTGAGCACCTCGGCCAGCTGATTCTCGGCATCGGTGGCGCGAGACTCGGCGACCGCGAGCTTCTGCTCGAGATCGGCGATCTGCCCGCGCAAGCCCTCGGCCTCGGCCTCGGCCTCGCCGAGCGCGACCGACAGATCCTTGATCTCACCCTGGGCCTTGGTCAGCTCGCCTTGCGTCTTGGCGAGATCGGCCTGCAGGGCCTCGTACTTCTTCGCGGTGACGCAGCCGCTCCCCACGAGCGTGAGCGCGAGGGTGGCGATCAGACCGGCGACGATCGAGTTGCTTCGCTTCATGGCCGAAGTATGCCGAGCGGCGCGCAACGGCGCGAGGCCCTCCGGTCATGTAAAAACACGGGGCTGGCGGACCCCCCGATCCGCCAGCCCCGTCTGGGCCCTCCGGCCCCCCTACACTGCACGGAGTGTTGCTCCCCCTGAGCACTCCGCGTCACCACCACAGAACTTTTTTTTACGCCGGCTGAACTGTTGCTCTTCGCCTCAACCCGGGCTCAGTGTGCTCGGGTGGTTCGACACCGGGCAGACCTCTTCATCCGGATTGCACGGGTTGGGATTGAAGATGTCACACGCGGGCGCGAACGCAGCCACGGCGAGCAGGAACAGAGCAGAGACGGCCGTCTTGATCGAGATCTTGGTCTTCATCACACACACTCCTCCGGGCGGTCACGCGAGCGAGTCGGCGACCGGTTTCGATCTTCTTCACGGGGCGACCATCGAGGTCGGTCATTCAGACAACGTGAAGGTCAAACTTGGTTTCACCAGCCGAGCGAGTTTCCTCGTCCATCTCGACCGGGTTCGATCAGGTAGTCGCAGTCGAGGCCGGATCAATTCCATCGCTGGCTTCGAATTTTCGTGCGCCCAAGCGGCCATTGGCGTGGCCACGTTGGGTTTGTGAGCGACACATTGGCAACACTCAATCGTCGCAGTTATTCGAGGAGGATTGCCCCACAGCAGCTGGCCGGACTATCCACATTGCGCCATCGGCAATGCAGATGTCCGGCCACCACCGTAGCCACTAAAGCTACACCGCCTGCTTTTCCATGCGCTTGCGGACGTTGTGGTCCAGCCAGCGCTTGCGTAGGCGCAGGCTCTCGGGCGTCACCTCGATCAGCTCGTCCTCTTCGATGTAGGCGAGCGCGTCCTCGAGGGTGAGCTCGCGCGGCGGGGTCAAGAACAGCTTCTCGTCAGCGCCGGCCGAGCGCACGTTGGTGAACTTCTTGTTCACGTTCGGGTTGACCACGAGATCGTTCTCGCGGCTGTGCTCGCCGATGATCATGCCCGCGTAGGTGGGAATCTGCGGGCCTACGAACAGCACGCCGCGATCTTGCAGGCGCGCGAGCGAGTAGGTCATGGTCTCGCCCGGCTCGAGCACGACCAGCACGCCGCGACCACGATGACGGGTGTTGCCGAGGTGCTTGCCGTAGCCGGCGAAGATCGAGGCGATGATGCCGGTCCCGCGGGTGTCGGTCATGAACTCGGAGCGGTAGCCGATCAGGCCGCGCGAGGGGATGCGGAAGTGCATCTTGGTGCGGCCGTTGCCGAGCTCCTCCATCGCCGTCATCTCGCCGCTGCGGCGGCCGAGCTTGTCGATCACCGCGCCGGTGTACGCGGTGTCGCACTGGACCACGAGATCTTCGTAGGGCTCCTCGAGCGTGCCGTCCTCGCGCTCGCGGACGATCACCTTGGGCCGCGAGACGCAGAACTCGTAGCCCTCGCGGCGCATGGTCTCCATCAACACGGAGAGGTGCAGCTCGCCGCGGCCCGAGACCTCGAACTCCTCGGCCAGCTCGGTGTTCTCGACCTTGAGCGCGACGTTGGAGCGCAGCTCGCGAAACAGCCGCTCCGAGAGCTTGCGCGAGGTCACCCACTTGCCCTCGCGGCCGGCGAACGGGCCGTCGTTGACCCGGAAGCGGACCGAGAGCGTGGGCGGATCGACGGCCAGCGCCGGAAACACGCGGCGGCGCTCGACGTCGGCGTCGGTCAGCGTGTCGCCGACCTGCAGCGAGCTCATGCCGGCGATCGCGATGATGTCGCCGGCGTGGGCCTCGGGCACGTCGAAGCGACGCAGACCCTGGAAGGCCAGCAGCTTGGCCACGCGAAACACCTCGGCGCAGTCGGTCACGCGATCGGGCTCGCGGCCGGGCTCGGGCCGGATCTGCGCGAGCCGATCGCCGAGCTTGATCGTGCCGCTGTCGATCCGGCCGATCGCCAGGTAGCCGAGATAGTTGTCGTGGTGCAGCGTCGAGACCCACATCGCCGGCGGAGCGTCGAGCACGACCTTGGGCGCGGGGGCGTGCTCGATCACGAGGTCGAGCACGCGCGAGATCGGGCCGCGCTCGTCACCGGGATCGTTCATCGCGTAGCGCTCGCGGGCGCTGCAGAACACGACCGGGAATTCGAGCTGGTCCTCGCTGGCGTCGAGCCCGACCAGCAGATCGAAGGTCGCGTCGACAGCCCCGTGCGGATCGCAGCCCTCGCGGTCGACCTTGTTGACGACCAGCAGGACCTTGAGGCCCATGCGTACGGCCTTCTCGGTCACGAACCGGGTCTGCGGCATCGGGCCTTCGAACGCGTCGACGACCAGCAGCACGGCGTCGACCATGTTGAGCACGCGCTCGACCTCACCGCCGAAGTCGGCGTGTCCGGGCGTGTCGACCAGGTTGATGCGGTGGCCCTTCCACGAGAGCGCGGTCGGCTTGGAGGTGATGGTGATGCCGCGCTCGCGCTCGAGATCGCCGCTGTCGAGCGCTCGCTCGACGCCGAGCTCGCTGCGTTCGAACGCGCCGGCCTCGTTGAGCAGCGCGTCGACCAGGGTGGTCTTGCCATGGTCGACGTGGGCGATGATCGCGAGATTGCGA
Source organism: Enhygromyxa sp. (assembly GCA_035538075.1). GTDB lineage: Bacteria > Myxococcota_A > Polyangia > Nannocystales > Nannocystaceae > Plesiocystis. Next base: position 4,500 of record DATLLB010000264.1, on the reverse strand, counting down.
ATGTCCTCGCGGGTTTGGTCGGTCTTGGTCACGGTTGGGGGCGGAAGATGCACGGGGGTGGTGGTCCACGCAAGCGCGACGCATGTGCGCTCAGGCGGGCGTGAGCGATACACTCCCGGCCGCATGCGAGCGCTGCACGGGTTTGCGATCGGCTTGGCCATCAGCGGAGCTGCCGCGGGCTGTCACCCTCCTGAAGCAGAGCCGCTGGAGCCGGTCGTCGAAGCGCCGCGCGAGCCGTTCCTCGCCCGGCGATCTGCGCATGAGACGGTGCTGACCGAGCGCGGACCGTCGCCGGGCAAGTACCTCGAGTACAGCCCGCCGCCGGGCGTGGCGAAGACGGTCTACACGTCCGGGGAGCTGCAGCTCGCGGCCTGGTATGCGACGCCGCTCGGGGCCAGCGGATCCCGCACCGTCCCGGCGCTGATCTATTTTCACGGCGACTTCGCCTTCGGCCCGGACGACTTCGAGGCGGTGCGGCCCTTCGTCGAGCAGGGCTACCTGGTGATGACGCCGATGCTGCGCGGGGAGAACGGCAACCCCGGCGACTTCGAGCTGCTGTGGGGCGAGGTCGACGACGCCCGCGCGGCGGTCGAGTGGGTGGCCGCGCTCCCGCAGGTCGATCGCTCGCGCATCTACGCGGTCGGGCACAGCATCGGTGGCGGGATCGCGGCGATGCTGTCGCTGTATCCCGAGCTGCCGCTGCGCGCGACCGCCAGCGTCGGCGGCATCTACATGCCCGAGACCTTCGGCCGCTGGGCGCAGAGCGAGCAGAACCGCGAGCTGGTGCGCTTCGATCCGAGCGATCCCGACGAGATCGAGCTGCGCACGCTCGGGCCCAACCTGCCGTGGATGATCCACCGGCACATCGCGTACGTGGGCAAGGACGATCCGTGGTTCGTGCGCAACGCGGGCGAGCTCGAGGCACGCGCGTGGAGCATGGGCAAACCGTTCGAGCGGGTCATCGTCGATGGCGATCACGGCAGCTCGCTACCGGTCGCCCTCGCGGCCTTCTTGGAGCTGACACGCGGCGACGGGCCCCGCTAACCCTTTACTTCGCGCGGCCCGGCGGGCGACGATGAGATCTTGCATCCGGGGCAGCAACTCTTCGATGCCGTCGGCGCGCAGCTGATCTTGCATCGCAGCTTTGCCGACGCGGCCCCGCGGGTCGGCCACGAGTACGAGCTCGTCGAGATCATCGGCGCGGGTGGGTTTGGGTTGATCTGTCGCGCGACGCAGCTCGCGTTGCGTCGCTCGGTCGCGCTCAAGCTGTTCCCGCTCGGGGTCGCCGACGACAGCGGCGTGCGTGAGGCCCTGCGCGAGGCTCGATCGCTCGCGCGGCTCGAGCACCCCAACATCGTGACGGTCTACGCGGCCGGCGAGAGCGAGCTGATCGTGGGCGGACCGGGCGGCCACGAGCAGCGCTTGCCGTGCGCGTACGTGGAGATGCAGCTGATCGAGGGGCAGAACCTCCGCGACTACTTGGTGGCCGAGCAGCGCGACGCGGGCGAGGTGCTCGCGCTCCTGTGCACGGCCGGGCGCGCGCTGGCCCACGCGCACGCGGCGGGGATCGTGCACCGCGACTTCAAGCCCGAGAACCTGATGGTCGATCGCGGCGGCAAGCTGACGATCATCGACTTCGGGCTCGCGCTGGTGGCCGAGCGCGGCGACGCGGCGCTGGCCCGCTGGGACGCGCAGTCCGACGCGATCGGCACGCGAGCGACCAGCACCGGGTTGGTCCGCGGGACGCCGGGCTACATGGCGCCCGAGGCCTCGCAGGGCGCACCGCGGGCGGCCAGCGATCAGTTCGCGCTGGCGGTGGTGATCCGCGAGGCGCTGACCGGGCGCCACCCGTTTGCGATCGACGGCGATCCGAGCGGGCCGACGCCGCGCGGCGGACCGGAGCTGTTTGCGAAGATCAAGCCGCTGATCGATCGCGCGATGGCGTCGTCGCCCAACGATCGCTTCGAGAGCGTGGCTGCGCTGTGCGAGGCGCTCGAGAGTCTGCCGGGCGCGCTGCCGGCTCGCCGACGACGATGGCCGAAGGTCGTGCTCGCGACCGCGCTGGTCGGCTCGCTGGGGGCGGCGGGCTGGATCGCCGACGATGCGCTCGAGCTCGAGCTCGGCAGCAAGCTGGTCCGCGTGATCCCGATCGCCCTCCCTGGCTCGCGCGCATCGGACGATGCCGCGCCGAGCTCGACCGACGAGTCCGAACCGCCAGCCGAGCAGGAGCTCGCGCCGACGCCCTCGAGCTGCGCCGAGCTCGATCCGTGGATGGGTCACTGGCAGGCCAGCTCCAAGGTCACGTGGACCGAGTACGCCTACCAGTTCGACTGGCGGGTCGACTACGAGTTCGAGCTCGCGATCGGCGAGCGCTGCTCGGTCACGGTCGTGGCTCGCAAGTACCCGCCGACCAGCGAAGGCGAGCTGCCCGGCATTCCGATTCAGACCTCGGCCAGCGCGGTCGCGGTGCGCGACACCGACGGGATCTGGCGGCTGCCGCTGCACTTCGCGTTCGTCGAGGACACGCGCACCTACGCGTCGGCGGAGTTCTACGAGCTCACGCTGCTGCTCGACCTCGCCGCCGACGAGTCGCCGCGCTTGCGCGGGGCCTATCGCAAGCTCAACGAGGCCGGGTTCTGGATCCGGCTCGGCGTGATCGCGGCCGCGCGCGAGGTGGCGCCGCATCCCAAGACGATCCGCTTCGATGAGCTCGCGTGTGCGACTCGCTGCCGGATCGACTGCGCCGGATCGCGGGCCGAAGCGGAGTGCTTCGAGCGCGAGTGTGCGGCCCTCGACAACCACCCGGCCGACATCTGCGGGCCGCCGAGCTACGACTTCCCGGTGCCGATGCGAGCCAAGGCCGCCCGCGAGGCGCTGCGCGAGGGCAAGGATCCGTTCGCGCTCGCGCTCGATCGCGGCGGTCGGGCCAAGCAGCTGGCCGACTGTGCCGCCAACGCCAAGCGCCTCGCCGGTCGCTGGGGCCTGTGGCTGGCGAACGACTACGCGACGCTCGAGCTGCGCGCGCGCGACTGCGAGCTGATCGGCACGGTGCGCCTCGGCGAGCGCTCGGCGAGCGTGGCCGGCAACGTGACCGCGGCCGGCACCTGGGTGCTGAAGCCGGTCGAGCCGGCGCCGAGTTGGTTGAGCCAGCCGCTGGTGCTGGTCGGCGTAGGCTCGCGCGGTCCGGCGTTCGGCAGCGATGCGGCCGAGCCACCCCGACCGCTCCGCGCTTTTCGTATCCTCGACTGACCGAGCGCATGAACTCCACCAGCAAACCGTCGCCCGAGATCGCCGCGACCGTGCGCGAGGCCTACCCGAAGCTGCGCCGCTTCTTCGCCAAGAAGGTCCCGCCGGCGGAGGTGCAGGACCTCGCGCAAGAGACGATCGTGACCTTCTTGGAGAAGGACGCGTCGCGCATGGAGGATCCGCGGCGCTTCTTGTTTGGGATCGCGCGCAACAAGCTGCTGCAGCACTTCGATCGCCGACGGCCGGGGCAGCCGTTCGATAGCCAGGTGATCTCGGCGCGGCAAGTCTCGACGACGCTCGGCACCAAGCTGCATCGCAGCACCGTGATCATCGAGAGCATGCGGGGGCTGCCGCTCGAGTGGCAGATCGCCCTCGAGCTGCGCTATGGCGAGGAGCTGAAGCTGACCGAGGTCGCCGAGGCGATGCAGATGAGCCTCGCGCAAGTGAAGCGCTACATCAAAGACGGGCTCGGGCAGATGCGCGCGGGCCTGCGCTCGGAGCTGGACGACGAGGCCCTGGGGGAGCGGCTCGGGGCCGAGTACCGCCTGTCTTAGCCCCCCGCGGCCGCCTCAGTGTGAGCCGCGGGCGGCCGCTTCGCGGCCGTTCGCTCGCGTTGCGAGCGAAGCGGATCGGGTCGTCGACCGCGACGGCACGTAGTGCCCCCGTTGGGGGCCATTAAAATTCGTGAGCCGAAACTGAGGGGTGCCCGGACCAGCGGGCATGCCCTGCCGCCGTCACTCGATCGTCCTCGCCGTGCTGCTCGGGATCCTGCGGCCGACCGAGGAGATCGCGCTGGCGCAGCAGCCCGCTGCGGCGGCGCGGCTCGGGCTGGACGCGTACGCGATGCCGACGCTGGTCGAGCTCGGGCTCGTGCGTGCGAAGGAGTCGAAAATCGAGCGTGATCACGCCGAGCGCGCTCGCGGGGCGCGGCGGTAAAGCGCTCTGTGTACCCAGACGGGGTGTTCGAGCGACGCCTGCGTCGCTGCTTGTACCCAGACGGGTTGCTCGACCGACGCCTGCGTCGATGGTTGTACCCAGACGGGTTGCTCGACCGACGCCTGCGTCGCTGCTTGTACCCAGACGGGTTGCTCGACCGACGCCCGCGTCGCCTCGGGGACCCGATCGGGTGGTTCGAGCGACGCCTGCGTCGGCTCGGGGACCCGATCGGGTTGTTCGAGCGACGCCCGCGTCGACTTGCGGACCCGATCGGGTTGCTCCGACGACGCCTGCGTCGATTTGCGGACCCGATCGGCT
>DATLLB010000263.1:0-3857 GCA_035538075.1 Enhygromyxa sp. | reverse complement strand
AGCTCGAGGCGCTCAAGCAGAAGATGGCGCTCGGGAGCGGATCGAGCGGACCCCAGAAGGCGATCGGATCGGCCGCTCGCGATGGCGACGACGGGCCCGAAGCGAGCCCCGACATCGACGACTTGGAGGTGGGCGAGGATGACCTGCGCGCCGCCGAGGTCGACGCCCAGCTCGAAGAGCTCAAGCGCAAGCTGAGCTCGACCTAGCCGACACTGAGGCCAGCCAGACCCCTTGGGGGTCACCACGTGCTGCCGAACAACACGAGCCGATCCGCTTCGCTCGCCAAGCGAGCGAACGGTCGCGAAGCGGCCGCCCGCTGCTCACACTGAGGCGGCCGCGGGGGGCTAAACTAGACCGCGTGGCACTCACGCCCTCGATCATGGTTGCGCTCGGGACTCGGGCGCCGCGCTTCACGTTGCCGGACACCCACGGTGCGATGGTCTCGCTGCCCGATCCGGGCACGCATGCGGCCGTGCTGGTGGTGTTCATGTGCAACCACTGCCCGTACGTCAAGCACGTCGCAGACGAGCTCGCGCGGCTCGGGCGGGTGCTGCCCGATCGCAACGTGGCGATGTTCGGGATCAACAGCAACGACGCGCAGAAGTACCCGGCCGATCGCCCGGCGGCGATGGTCGAGGAAGCGGCGGCGCGTGGGTACGTGTTTCCGTACTTGTTCGATGACGATCAGTCGGTCGCGCGCGCGTATCGAGCTGCGTGCACGCCCGACTTCTTCTTGTTCGATCGCGACCTGAAGCTGGTCTACCGCGGCGAGCTCGACGACAGCCGGCCGGGCAACGGCAAGCCGGTCACCGGAGCGGCCCTGCGAGCGGCGATCGACGCGGTGCTCGACGGCAGGCCTCCGAGCGACAAGCAGGTCCCGAGCATGGGGTGCAACATCAAGTGGAAGGGCTGAGCGGCGGCCGGAGAAAACTTTCGGCGTGGCTGTCCGTCGGAGCCGCGGTGCGACGACATGGGCTCGCTTGCTTGGGATCGGGCTGTCTGGTGCTGCTGTGTGCGGGCGCGGGCTGCTTCCCGGATCGACCTGAAGCCGAGGCCGAGCAGCCCGCCGTCGTGATCGCGGCCGAGCGACCACCCGAGCAAGCCGCCCCGCAACCGACCCCGACGCCGCTGGTTCCGGTCGAGATCCCCGAGCCCGAGCCGCCGCCGTTCGCCGGGCGCGAGACCGTACGCGTCGACGAGCTGCTCGCGGCGCTGATCGAAGAGGTGCCGAAGATCGCCGAGTCCGAGGCGGTCGCGGCCGACTACGCGGCGTTCCTCGAGCGCTTCGAGCTGACCGACGAGCCCGAGCTCTACCTCGACTACGTGCGCATCAAGATCGCGTTCGAGTCCACGCGCGCGGGCGGCTGGTGGGGCCTGCGCTGGGCGATCACCAACGAGGACGCGAACTCCGACAAGATCTGGGCGGCCTGGCGCACGCTCGAGGGCCCCGAGTCGGTGCCCGCGACGGTCGACGAGCTCGCGCCGCTACCAGTGATCACCGCGACCGCCGAGTGCGACGAGCTCTCGGCTCTGTTCGCGTTCATCGTCCAGCGGATCGGGCTTTCGAAAGAATCGGACGTCGGCCTGTTCTGGCCGGAGTGGAATCACGTGGTCGCGGTCTGGACCATCCACCCGAAGTCCAAACGACCGACCCGCGTGGTGATCCCGACCTCGCAGATCTGGCTGGACGACGAGGAGAGCCTGGGCACCGACGGCTTCAATCCTTGGAAGCAGAAGAACATCTACGACTATCGGCGCCAGGACGCCAAGCCGGAGCTGACGATCCCCGGGTGGTTGGCGAGTCGGTTCGTGCAGGCGGTCCGCGAGCACGGCGGACGCCCGCAGGCCGAGCTGCAGGCGGAGCGCAACGTCAAGGAAGAGAAGCAGACGTGGGCCGCCGCCAAAGACTACAGCGCGCCTGATTGACCGAAGGCGGGTCGGTCGCCCGAGCGGCGAAGTGCTCGCCGAGCTCGCTCGGTGACCCGCTCGCTCTCTCGATCGTGCCGAGCCCTGGTCAGTGACAGCGCGAGGCGATAGACCCGATCGCGTGCCGACCTCGATCGATCCGAGCACCGGAGCAGTACTGCAGGAGCACCCGTTCTTCCAGCCCGACGAGACCGAGTCGCGGCTGGTGCGAGCGCGCGAGACCTTCGAGCTGTGGCGCAGCCACAGCGTGGCGCAGCGAGCCGAGCACCTGCGCGCGCTGGCCAGGGTGCTGCGCGAGCATCAAGAGGACGCGGCCGTCTTGATGGCCGACGAGATGGGCAAGCCGCTCGCGCAAGGCCGCGCGGAGATCGACAAGTGCGCGTGGCTCTGCGAGCACTTCGCCGAGCATGGCGAGGCGATGCTGGCTCCCGAAGTCGCGGCCACCGAGGCGCGCCGCAGCTACGTCGCCCATCAGCCACTCGGCGTGATCCTGGCGATCATGCCGTGGAACTTTCCTTGGTGGCAGGTGCTGCGCTTCGCAGTCCCGGCCTTGCTGGCCGGCAACACCGTGCTCCTCAAGCACGCGCCCAACACGATCGGCTGCGCGTTCGCGATCGAGCGATCGCTGCGCGAGGCCGGCTTTCCGATCGGCTGCTTCGAGACGCTGGTGATCAATCACGAAGACGCCGCCAAGGTCATCGCCGATCCGCGCGTGGTCGGTGTGACGCTGACCGGCAGCACCCGGGCCGGCAGGGCCGTCGGCGAGGCCGCCGGGCGAGCGCTGAAGAAAGTCGTGCTCGAGCTCGGCGGCAGCGATCCGTACCTCGTGTGTGGCGACGCCGACCTCGAGCTCGCGGCCGAGATCTGCGTGGCCGCGCGGCTGCACAACAGCGGCCAGACCTGCGTCGCCGCCAAGCGCTTCATCGTGGTCGACACCGTGGCCGACGAGTTCTGCGAGCGCATGCTCGCACGCATGCGCGCGGCCGTGGTCGGGCCGCCGCGCGAGCCGGCGACGACCGGCGGTCCGCTCGCGCGTCGCGATCTTCGCGAGGCGCTGCACGACCAAGTCGAGCGCAGCGTGGCCAGCGGAGCGCGGCTGCTGCTCGGCGGCGAGGTGCCCGAGGGCCCCGGCAGCTTCTACCCGCCGACCGTGCTCGACGGCGTGCGCCCGGGCATGCCGGCCGCCGACGAAGAGCTGTTTGGACCGGTCGCCGCGGTGATGCGCGTGCAGAACGAAGACGAGGCGATCGCGGTCGCCAACACCTCGCCGTACGGGCTCGGGGCCGCGATCTTCTCTTGCGATCTCGAGCGCGCCGAGACCATCGCCCGCGAGCGACTCCACGCCGGCTGCTGCTTCGTCAACGCGCAGGTGCGGTCGGATCCGCGGCTGCCCTTTGGCGGCGTCAAGCAGAGCGGCCACGGTCGCGAGCTCGGCCGCGCGGGCCTGCTCGAGTGGGTCAATCACAAGACGATCTGGGTCGGGTAGCTCGACGGACCACGCGCCAGTACAAACAATCGTTGATTGCTGGAAATAGTGCTCACGGATGAACGGCGTACTCTCGTCGATCCCGTTCGTTCGTTGGGCAATTGGAGTATGACACCGTTGATATCGAACAAAGGAGAGCTCAGATGTCAATCAGCACTGGCGCCAAGTGTATCCTCTTGGCCCTACTCGGCGGAGTCGGCTGTCTCCCGACCAAGGCGACGATCACCTTCGGCCCCACGGGCCCGACGGACGAGGCGTCCCCGCTGGTCTGGATCGGCGAGATCATGCTCCGCAAGGACCACGATCTCGACAGTCCGGAGATCTACATTCGCTGTGAGACCAATCGGGGCGCGGTTTACAGCCAGGATCTGCCGACCGTCGACCACATCAATACTTACTACGAGCTGAACAAGCCGATTGGTGACATGCGATTCCGCGGCAATGA
>DATLLB010000262.1:0-3190 GCA_035538075.1 Enhygromyxa sp. | reverse complement strand
GGTCACGACGTCGTCGTAAGTGATCAGCGTGACCCGATCGCGCGGCTCGAGCTGATTGACGAGATCGATGCCGGCTTGCTTGGCGTGCAGCAGCTTGTCGCCGGCCATGCTGCCCGATCGATCGAGCACGATCGCGAGATCGAGATCCGGCCGCACCGTCGCGCCCGCGTCCTTGGCCGCGGACAGGCGAATCAGCACGTCGAGCGACTGTGTGGCGAACAGGTTGTCGCCCGCGACGATCAGCTCGTACTGCGGGATGAACTCGACGCTCACCAAGCCCGCGCTCGCTCGCGCGCCGGCGATATGCGACATCGTGAAGCGCTTGGGTTCATCGGCCTTGGGTGAGCCCGCCGTGCCTCCGAGCAAGTAGACGGCGAGCGCGAACGGGACCCAGCGGCGGAGCTGCACCCGCGACCGCAACGAGCGACGCGAGCGACGGATCTAGCAACCAATGTTTGCTGCCACGGCCCAACCGCCATGACGGCACTTGCGGACGCTGCTACCCTCGCCTGGCGCCACCGCGAGGAGCTTCACCGCCGATGTCCGCTCAAATCCCGCGTCTCGCCACCACCCTCGACGAGGCGACCGAGGCGCTCGATTTTGTCCGCCCCCTAATGAGCGGTGATCCTCGCTGGAAAAATCTCAACCCGGCTCGCGGCGGAGACGTCGCCCGGATCATTGGACGCTACCTGACCCGAGCGGAGCGCGGCGACTTCAAGCACGTCGTGTTCGCCAGCCACCGCGGCGCGGGCAAGAGCACCGAGCTGTTTCGCCTCGCCCATGATCTGCGCGAGCAGTTCACGTGCCTCTACCTCGAGGCCAACGTCGAGATGGACGCCAACACGATCGAGATGGAGGATCTGTTGTTGGTCCTCGCGCGCAAAGTGGAAGAGATGCTGCGCGACAAGGGCTTCTCGCTCGCGCCCGCAGTCCTCGATCGCGTCAATCGATGGTTCAGCGAGACCATCAAGACGACCAGCGTCGGCCGAGACTACGTCGCCAAGGTCGAGACCGAGATCAAGTCGGGCCTGCAGATCCCCTATCTCGCGTCGCTGCTGGCCAAGGTCACCGCGCTGTTCAGGGTCGAGAGCAAGCACCGAACCGAGGTCAAGGAGGTGCTGCGCCAGTACCCCGGCACGCTGATGGACGTGGTCAACCAGCTCCTCGATGCGGCCAACGAGGCCCTCAAACCATTGGGCCGCGAACTGCTGGTGATCATCGACAACCTCGATCGCTACCACCCCAAGGTCATCGACGAGCTGCTGGTGCGTGGCGGCGATCGGTTCCGCGAGCTGAAGACCAACCTGATCCTCACTCCACCGATCAGCCTGGTCTACCGGCCCGAGACCGGCGCGCTCGCGGACTACTTCCACGTCGAGGTCATGCCCAGCGTGCGCCTGCGCGGGCCGAAGGATGCCTACGACGCGCTGGTCGGCGAAGGGCCCAAGCTGCTGCTCGACGCGCTCGGATATCGCATCGATCTCGACACGCTGATCCCCGACCAGGCCGCACGGGATCGTCTGGTGATCGCCAGCGGCGGGAGCATCCGCGAGCTGCTCGAGGTCACGAGCGACGCGACCTTGCTGGCAGACGGCGAGTCTCTGACCCGCGACGATGTCGAACGCGCGATCAAGCGCCGTGGCGCTCGCATGCGTGACGTGATCAACGCCAACGGCTGGCTCGATGCCCTCGTCGACATCGCATGCACGCACCAAATCAGGAGCGACGCCGCCTACCTATCGCTGCTCCACCATCGCCTGGCCTTCAAATACAACGAGGAGAACTGGTACGACGCCCACCCCCTCGCCTATGAGATCGCCGAATTCCAGGCGGCCATGGCCCAGCGAGAGGCCGAAGAGGCCCATGTCCTTCGCGGCTGACGGCAGCGCATGGACCGGGCCGCTCTTGGCCGAGGATGCTCGTGCGCTAAACCGGCTGCTGCGTCGCACATTGGGTCGGGGCTTTCGCCTGGTCGTCATCGAGGTCGCCACGCCGCGGCTCCGACAGCGGCTCGTCGAGTGGCTGCGGGCCGAGGTCGAGCCGCTCGATGGCGAGGTGCTCGACCTCGACGTGACCTCGCTGCCCGGCGAGAACCTGTGGTCCGAGCTCGGAGAGCGCCTCGATCACGGCAAGGTCGAGCGCCAGCGGCTCGTGCTCGCGCTGCATGGGTTTCAGGAGGCCGCGCACGGTGAGCCGGATGAGCGGGCTGGCCTCTATCGTCAGCTCAACGTGCAGCGCGACCTGTTCGTGCGCGACCTCGGGTGCTCTTGGGTGGTGCTGATCGATCCGTACGGGAGCCGCAAGCTGCAGAGCATCGCGCCGGACTTTTGCGACTTCGCTTCGCTGTGGATCCGCGCCCCAGGGGCGGGGGTTGAACTCTTGGAGTTCGGACACGAGGTGCGACCGCCGATCACTCCTGATGTCGCGCGCTCGGTCGTGCTGGATGTTGACGAGTCGGGACCCGGCCTCTTGCGGCGAGCCGCCGAGGCAACTGCTGCAGGCCAGTTCGTGGAGGCACGCGATCTGTTGACGCGCTTCGATCTCGTAGCGGACGCGGACGACAAGCACCAAGGTCTCGCGCTCCTGCTGCGTGGAAACCTCGAACGGCTCTACGGCAACCTCGACGCAGCTCGCCGCGCCAGCGAGCAGGCGCTCGCACGAAGCCTAGCGCGCGGGGACCAAGCAAAAGCCGAGACCGCCGCCGCGCTGCACCTGCTCGGAGACGTACTGTTGGACCAAGGCCAGTACCAGCAAGCCCGTAGCTCCCTCGAGCGCGCACTCGAGATCGGAACGCAGGAGCGCGCCGACATTGCTGCCCTGCTGGCCAGGCTCGCGCAGGTTCATTCGGTCCTGGGCAACGACGAGGAAGCGCGGCGTTCCGTCGAGCGTGCGCTGGAATTCCAGGATGATCCGGCCTTCGCCGCCGTATTGCGAGATGACCTCGATGAGGCGCGTCGAATCCTCGAGCAGGAGCTCGAGGCCCAAGAGCAGTCTTCAGAGACCGAATCTCCTCTGGGCATGAGCGGGCTCCTTCGCATGCTCGCTGTAGTCCTTCACCAGCAGGGAGACCTCGATGCGGCGCGTCGGCAGATGGAGCGCTCGCTCGAGATCAGGAGCGCTGCGCTGGGGACCGAGCGTCACCCGATCGTCGTGACGTCACTGCGCGAGCTCGGTTCGATCATGCTCGCCC
>DATLLB010000261.1:0-7607 GCA_035538075.1 Enhygromyxa sp. | reverse complement strand
GGGTTTTGCGATGTGCCGAGGGCATCCTCCGGGCCGAACAGCTCCTCGTCGATGGCTGCGAGCGCGCGTCGAACCAGCTCGTCGAGCTCGGGCTTGGAGGTGGCCTCGTCGGCGATCGCCCCCTCCACCCGCGCGAGCCCGAAGTCGGCCACGCGCACGCGACCGTCACGACCGATCAGCACGTTGCCCGGCTTCACGTCACCGTGCAGCAAGCCAGCGTCGTGCACGGCCGCGAGCCCCCGCCCCGCCGAGATCAGCACGTCGAGGATCTTCAGGCGGTCGCGCGGAGCGTCGCGCAGCCATCGGCGCAGGTCCGGGCCGTCGACCAGCTCCATGGCGATGTAGACCACATCGTCGACCTGGCCGACGTCGTGGACGCAGACCACGTTGGGGTGCGCGACGCGGGCGAGGCAGCGCGCCTCCTCTAGAGTTGCCTGGGCGCCGCCTCGCAGCACCAGCTTGATCGCCACGTGCCGCTCGAGCTGCGTGTCCCAGGCCTCGAACACCTGGCCCATGCCGCCGCGCCCGACCGTCCGCACCAGACGATAGCGGCCCAGCTCCACCACCCGATCCTCTCCGAGCGCACGCGCAGCCCAGGCGTGCTCGACCTCCGCCGCCAGCGCAGAGGCAGGGGGTTGTTTCCCACCACCAGTATCCGTATTCGCCCCGAGAGGACTCATCATTCGAATCACGACTCTTTCGATTCGTGGCCCGAGTATGAGAGAGGCTGGGTGTGGAGTAAAGCGATTGCTATCGCGGGTAGAGGTGGATGGTGGCTCGCGTGGGGGCCACTCGGTGATCGAGAGACCCGGCGCCCGACCCGTCCGCGAGGATGGCCTCATGGACTGGCCCAAAGATCCCAGGCGGTTCAGCCAGGAACTACCCGAGCGCGGAGCCAGCCGCGCCGAATCGACACAGGGAACTGAAAAGGGAGCAGATCTCCCTCGGACATCGTGTGAGCAGACTCGAATCGGCACATTGCGAGCCGAATTTGGTGGCATGGGCCATGCTCAATACAATGCGCGTATCCAGCATGACTGGCAACATATTCCTGTTACGAAATTGATTATATTCTGGTCGCTCGATTCCGCACGTTCTTGCCACCGCACGCGGCGGAGTGCTCGCCGCCATGACTGGCGAGCGTCGCGGCGTGAGTGAACGCCGAAACGACCTGCCAGCGAAGGTCGCAGATTGGGCGGGCTCAGCGGGCTGCGGCCGGGCGGCGGACGATGCGGACCTGCTCGATCACCTCGTCGTTGACGGGCTTGTCGTTGTCGCCGACCGCCACGTTGGCGATCTGATTGGCAACCTCGACCCCCGCCGCCGTGCAGCGACCGAAGACCGTGTGCGAGCCGTCGAGGTGACCAGCCGGCTCGAGCACGATGAAGAACTGCGCGCTACCGGTGTTGCTGCCCTTGTTGGCCATCGACAGCGCGCCGCCGTCATGACCGAGCTCGGGGTGGAGCTCGTCGGGGATCACATAACCCGGGTTGCCCTTGCCGGTCGCGGTCGGATCACCGCCTTGGATCATGAAGCCGGGAATCACCCGATGAAAGCTGGTGCCGTCGTAGTAGGGCTGGGTGATCCACTCGTCGAGATCGCGGTCGTACCAGGGCCGAAGCCCACGCGCGAGGCCGACGAAGTTGGCGACCGTATAGGGCGTGAGCTGCTCGTGCAGGAGACAGTCGATCACGCCGCGCGCGGTGACGAACTCGACCCACAGCTCACCCTCGCTGGGCAGTTCGGCGAGCGCTTGCTCGAGCGTGAAGAAGCCTTCGACCGGATCGCCCTGCGCTTGGTTGAACGCGACGATCTCGTCGAGGCTCATCCCGACCGGCGGCTCCTGGTGCTTGGCGAAACGCGGGGCCTCGCCGTCTTCGCCACCCTCCTCGGGATCGCCACCGGGCCGCAGCTCGCCCTGCTGCGCCGGGCCCGGACGCGCTGGCTCGGATCCGATCGCGCCCAGATCCTCTTCGCCAGGCAACGGCGGCGGCGGGGTGAACACGCAGGCGGTCGTGAGCGCGAGCACGACCATGGCAAAGCTCCCCCGCACCGGCATCTGGGGGGCAGGTTGACCGTAGCGGCGCGGCTTGACAAGCCCGAAGCGACCAGCCAAAACATGCGGCCCCGGGCCCCAGGCGCCCGGCCCGAGCGAAGACCGAAGGACCGAGCCGAGATCACATGGCGAACCACAAGCAGGCCGAAAAGCGTAACCGTCAGCGAATCAAGCGACGCGCTCGCAACCTCATGCACCTCAGCACCATGCGGACGTACATGAAGCGAGTCCGCAAGGCGCTGGCCGACGGAGACGTCGCAACCGCCAAGACCACGCTGCCCGTCGCGCTCGAGGCGATCGGCAAGGCCAACTCCAAGGGCGTCATCCACGGTAACACCGCGTCGCGCTACGCCTCGCGCCTCACCTTGGCCGTCAACAAGGCTACCGCTTAGCCCCCCGCGGCCGCTTTCGTTGCTGCTCGCTTCGCTCCGGCTAGTTGCATGCGGCCGCACGTGGTGCCCCCCGGAGGGGGGTCCTGATCTGCTCCTTCGCTGGTGGTTCGTTGCCAGCACGATCGTTGTTCGGCTCGCTGCCCCCGGTAGCGGGCCGATTCGTCTTTAAGGCCCTCCACTACGCACACTCGCCGTATGCGACGCCATCGCACTACAGCCCCCCAGTGAACCGGCCGATCTGCCAGTCGGTTGCACACTCGCGAGCGCACGTGTGCCCGATGATCGCCGCTGCACCAAGCGAGCGGTCGCCCTTTCAGAGCCGGTGCGCGGGTCCAAGCACTGACTCGCCCCCGTCCGGGGCGAGCTAAGCAAGGGGGTCAACGCCCGGCAGGGCGTTGACCGTATCCATGATCCAGCGCTGGAGGGCCATGTACGGAGACTCGTAGGCGAGCTTCGATCCGCCTTTGAGATCGCTGTCGAGCCGCGCGAGCCCGGCGTAGGCGGCCCGCAGCTGGCGCTCGTCGAAGCCCGCGGCCTGCTGCTGGAGCTTGCGCAGCGCGAAGGGCTTCATGTTGAGCGCGTCGGCGGGATCGTGGGCGAACTTCACCACGCACAGGCGCCGCAGCTGCCACAGCAGCATGCCGAGCAAGCGCATCGCCGTGCCCGAGTCCTTCTCGCCGGTCGAGAACATCCGCGCGAGGATCTGTAGCGCGCGCACGTGATCGCCCTGCCCGATCGCGTCGGTGAGATCGAAGACGTTGGCCTCGCGCGTGCTCGCGACGACGGCCTCGACGTGCTCGCGCTCGACTCGGGCTCCGCCCGCAAACGCGACCGCGCGCTCGAGCGCGGCGAGCAGCTCGGACATGCTGGTCCCGACCGCGTTGACCAGCGCCGTCGCTCCGGCCGGGCTCAGCGACAGCTCGCGGCGCTTGGCTTCGGCCATCAGCTCGCCCACCGCCTCGCCCTCCTCGAACGGCGAGAAGCGGACCTCGACCACCTGCTTGCACTTCTTCGCGGCCTTGACCAGCTTCGAGGTGGCCTTGAGGCCGCTGCTGGTCACGACCAACACCGTCGTGGGGTTGGGCGCCTCGAAGTACTCGATCAGCGCATCGACGGCGTCGTCGCGCTTAGACTCGAGCGGCTTGCTGTCGCCGTCGAGCTGCTCGGCGCGCTTGTGTCGACCGAAGTCCTCGGGCGAGCTGAGCTCGATCAGTCGCCGTGGCGCCATCATCGGCACCTGCGCGCAGGCATTGAGCACCTCGGCCGCAGCGGCCACGTAGGGCGCGTCGAACTGCTCGTGGTTGAAGGGCTCCATCCCCGTCGAGACCCCGCCGGGTCGCAGCACCGCCTCGCGCAGCGCCTCGACCACCGACTTGAGCGCGGCCTGATCCTCCCCCCACAGCAGGTAGACCGGCGCGATGCGGCCCTGGCTGATCTGATCGAGCAGCGCCCTCACTACTGCCTCCTCGCCAGGGTGGCGACGACCTCGACCTCGGGCGTCATCGGCATCATGTCGAACACGCGCAGATCGACCAGCTGAAACGGCGAGCCCTGAGCCAGCAGCACCGCGAGATCGCGGGCCAGCGTGGCGGGATCGCAGGACACGTAGACGATGCGCTCGCGCGCGACCTCGATCAGATCGCGAGACGCCTGCTCGCCGATGCCCGCGCGCGGCGGATCGCAGACGACCACATCGTAGTGCCGCTCGCCGGCCGCGAGCTTGTGCAGCACCGTCTCGGCCTGCCCGCGCTTGACGTTGACCGCCAGCCCCCAGCGCTCGACCGTGCGCTGCAAGTTGGCCACCGCCTCACGATCGCCGTCGACCGTCCACACGCGCTTGGCCGAGCGGGCCAGCGCGCGCGTGAAATTGCCGACGCCCGCGTGCAGCTCGAGCACGCGCCGCTCACTGGCGCGGGCCATCGCGGCCACATGCTCGACCAACGCCGCGTTCTGCTCGGACTGCGCCTGACTGAAGGTGAATGGACCCTGCACGACCGGCGGCAGCGGGCCGTCGCCGTCGAGCTCGAGCCAGGTCCGACCGACGCCGACGCGCTCGCGACCACCCCGCAACTGCACGCCGACCAACACGGGGACTTCACCTTCGGGCTGCTGCTCGGCCTGCGCGATCGAAGCATCGATCACCTCCCGGATCGCCGCCTCGAGCTCGGCCGAGTGACGCACGCCCGGCAGCCCGAGCACGACCTCCACGCCGTTGCTGAGCCCGTGAACCGTGCCCTCCTCCGGCAAGAACTCGACCCAGCGCCGCACCTGTTGGATCGCCCAGTCGAGCGCAGGCTCGAGCACGGGACAGCGATGGCTGTCGACGATCTCGTGCGAGCGCTGGCCGAAGAACCCGAGCGCGAAGCTGCCATCGGCCCCGCGTCGGTAGTGCACGCGAGCGCGACGACGGTAGCCGACCGACTTGGGGCTCGGCACGACCACGGGCTCACGCATGCCCGGCACGCGACGCAGCTGGCTGGCGACAATCTGCGCCTTGAGCCGGGCTTGTGCGGCCGGGTCGACGTGCAGCCAGCCACAGCCGCCGCAGCGATCGGTGCCCGGCTCGACCCGCTCGGGCGCGGCCCTGAGCACCTCGACCACATGCCCGCGAAGCCAGCGCTTGTGCTCGACATCGAGGGCCGCTCGCACCCGCTCGCCCGGCAGTGCGCCTTCGACGAACCACACGCGCGACTCCTCGCCCTCCACGGCCTGGCCGACGCCAGCGCCTCCATGAGCGAGGTCGCGGATCTCGACGATGTGGTGTTCTTCGGTCACTGGGCGCGGAACCTAGCAGTCCAACAGTCGCGACACCATGGCGAGTGTTACCGTCACGGTCATGAGGCTCGCCGCGCTGCTTCGTCCGACCGTCTGGCTCTGCTCTGCGACGCTGGTCGCCGCGTGCGGGACCCCGCAGAGCGACGATGGCGACAGCGAGACCGACGACGACACCGCGGGTGACGGCGATGGCGATGGCGATGGCGACGGCGATGGCGACGGCGACGACGTCCCGCCCGACCCGGCCGTGCTCTGGCTGATGGAAGAGATCGTGTTCTTCGACGGCTACGCCGAGTTGGTCGACGAGCCGGTGCCCGAGGGCTCGATCCGCCACGCCAATTCGCTGTACGCCACCAAGCTGCTCGACGAGCAGCTCGCGGCCATCCAGAACACCTTGAAGATCGGCGTCGTGGTCGGAGCGCTGTGCGACAACTACGATCGGATCGGCTCGGTCAACCTCGCGCTGGTGCCCAAGGGCGACACGCAGTACGTGCCCGCCGAGGTCCAGCGCATCGAGCTGGCGCGCTTCATCACGCCCTTCATGGACATGAACAAGTCGCCGAAGACGGTCCCCTACGAGTGGGAGGCCCACAATGTCGTGGCGATCCTGAAGGACCCGGAGCTCGTCGCCGCGTACGACTTCTGGTTCGAGCTGAGCATCTTCGGCGTGCCCTATGCCGCGCACACCGAGATCGCCGGCTGTGCCGGGCGCAACGACACGCAGCTGGGCTCGCTGCTGCTCTACACCGACAGCGCGGCCGAGCAGGAAGACTTCAACGAGCTGCTGCCGCTCGCGATCGGTCAGCCCTTCAACAACTACGCCGAGGGTGCGAGCGACGAGCTCGGCGTCACCCGCAAGACCATCGAGTTCGAGCTCCCGGCCGCCACCGAGAACGCGCAGCTCGTGCTGATCACCTCCAACCACGGCGCCAACGCGGGCGGCGAGGAGTACATCCGCCGCGAGCACTACGTCGGCTTCGATGGCGAGCTGGTGCTGCAGTACAAGCCCGGCCGCACCACCTGCGAGCCGTTTCGCAAGTACAACACCCAGGCCAACGGCATCTACGGGCAGTCGGCCAAGTCGGACGCAGAGTGGCAGTCGTTCAGCAACTGGTGCCCGGGCGACATCATCGACACGCGCATCATCCCGCTCGGACCGGTCGACGCGGGCACGCACGAGTTCGTGATCGAGGTGCCCGACGCAACCTTCGCCGACGCCCAGGGCGACTTCCCGTTCTCGCTCTACGTGCAGGCGCAGTGAGTCACGGCGCTACGCAGAGCCCGACATCCTCGTAGCCCGGCGGAGCTGCACCTTCACCAAAGACCGGACTGCACTCGGTACCCATTTGCGGACAGGTCGGGTCACTCAAAGAGCAGTAGGCCGCGCAGCACTTTGAACCGCTGCACTGCGGAAGCGATGTAGCCAGAGCGCAATCGGTCCCAGCGACGCATTCGGAAGCGTCCAAACAAGCTTCGCCCAACGGGACCTCCTCATCGTTCGTCAGGCACACAAAGAACCCCGCGAATGCACAGTGCTCGTTCGAGCCGCAGTCCTGCAGCAACGGATCGCACTGGTTCGACGAGTCACCATCGCCGTCGCCGTCTCCATCTCCGTCGCCGTCTCCATCTCCATCTCCGTCGCCGTCGCCATCTCCATCTCCGTCGCCATCTCCATCTCCGTCGCCATCGCCATCGCCATCTCCATCTCCGGCCGGGTCCACGCAGATGTTCGACAGGCACTGCAACCCTGGATCGCACGATCCGCCCGGAGTGCATGCACAAGTCTCGGTGCCCACTGGGCAGCCCGTCTCGGTTTCATCAGCGACGTCGTCCATCCCCTGAGGCACATCGGTGAAGCAACCAACGGCGACGGCGAAAGTGAATGGGAGCAGGAGTAGAGGCCAGGCCCGGCGCATAGCGCGGATAGTATAGAGTCGACCCGCACCTGTACACATCATCTTCGCTGACGAACCTCGTCGTCCGACCCGTCAACTGTCGAGGTCGACGATCCACGCGCTCGGGCAGCACGCGGCGACCACCACCGCGGTGAGATCGAAGAAGCGCTCGGAGTTGTCGAGGATCCACGCGTCGCCGCTCGCGACCACGCCCTCGAACTGCGCCAGCCGGCGATCGGGCGCGTAGTCCAGCTCGATCGTCCACGCCCAACCCCGCTCGACGGCCAGCTCGTCCAGCGCAGTCTTCAGCCGGCCGCTGTTGGACACCGGCCGATCGAGCAGCCACGTGACGCTGCTCGGCCCGAGCGCGGCGAGCCGCTCACCGATCGCCACGCTCGCGGCCAGCGTCTGTTCGCCGCGACGGGTTTCTGCGCGACATGGCCAGCGTGCACGGCAGCTATCGCCGCGGCGAACAGACGCTGGCCATGT
>DATLLB010000260.1:0-7892 GCA_035538075.1 Enhygromyxa sp. | reverse complement strand
CGGGTGCCGCCGCTGACCCGCGACAAGGCCCAGGCCAGCCTGTCCGCTGGTTGGTGGTGCGATGACGCGCGAGCGCGGGCCCGCCCGACGCTCTCGCTGAGCAACCCGACCGAGCGGACGGCGAAGCTGGGCAGCGGGATGGTCAGCGCACGGCGTCCCATCGCGGCGGCGGCGAGCTGGCCGAACTCGGCCACGGTCGTGCGACCGCCGTCGGTGAAATAGTAGATCCCCGAGCCACGCGGGTCGTCGGGAGCTCCGAGCGCGCGCGGATCTCCGCCGTCGCCGGTGATGAGCACGTGAGCGAAGTCAGGGTCGCTGGGCACCGGCTTGCCACGCTCGCCCGCCAGCGCGATGCCGATCGCGAGGTCGCGCCCGTGGATCGCCGACATCCACGTCGAGCGCAGGCCCGGCTGCGCGACCACTCGCATGGCCGCGGACTTGATCATCTGCAGGACGTCCTCGTCGCGCGGGCCGTAGACCAGCGGCGGACGGACGATCACGAGCTCGAGCGCGCCCGCGCGTGCGGCCGCGACCGCGAGCTTCTCTCCGTCGAGCTTGGAGTCGCCGTAGAGCGTGAAGCCGGGCTCGTGGCGATGATGCTCGCGCCTCGGGCTGCGCGGGTGCGAGGGCCCGGCGGCCATCAGCGAGGAGACATGCACGACGCGACGCACCGCTGACCCGGACGCGTTCGCACGCGCGATCGCAGCGAACAAGTTGGCGACGCCGTCGACGTTGGCGCGATCGAAACCGGCGCGATCGAACGCGGCCGTGATCCCGGCGATGTGATAGACGACCTCGACGTCGCGCAGCGCCTCGGCGATCGCCTCGACGTCGTCGAGGCTCGCGTAGGCCAGCTCGAAGGGCGAGCCGCGGGCGGCGTCATCGAGCTTGCTCAGCTTCGAGCTGCGCCGCACCATCGCGCGGACCTGGTGGCCGCGCTCGCGCAGCACTTCGCACACGTGGCTGCCGATGAACCCGCTCGCCCCAGTGACCAGTGCCTGCCGCCCGCTCACGCGCTCAGCTCCTGCTCATAGATCCGATAGTGCGCGACCTCGGTGCCGCCGAAGTTGGCGATCGCTCGGTTGACCATGTGGTTGTCCTCGAGCGTCCAGCCGATCTCGCCGCCCCACCAGCCGAGCGCGCGAGCGCGTTCCACCATCTCCGTGAACAGGATCGAGTCGAGGCCGCGGCGACGATAGCCCTCGCGGATGCCCATCAGGATCAGCCGGCCGGAGTCGACGACGTTGCGGATCTTGAGATCCCAGAGCAGCCGCAGCGCGCCGAACGGCAGCAGCTTGCCGTCGAGCTTCTTCAGCACCGGGTTGACGTTCATGATGATCAACGCGAACGCAACCGGCTTGCCGTCGACCTCTGCGACCAGCGGCAGCGAGGGGTGCAGGACCATCTTGAGGTCCTTGGCGATGTGGCGGAATTCTTTCTCGCCGACCGGCACGAACCCCCAGTTGTGCTCCCACGCGTCGTTGTAGACGTCGAGCGCGCGACCGACCTCGGCGTCCCAGTCGTCGAAACGCATCGCTCGGACGATCACGTTCTCGCGCTCGCGCATCTTCTTGGCGATCCGCAGCACCCGAGGCGGCACGCCCTGGCCGATGTCGAGGCCCCACTGGATCAGATCCTTGGCCTTGCGCAGCCCCTGACCCTGCAGCAGCGCGTCGTACCAGGGCGGGTTGTAGGGCATGTTGATGCCGGGGTCGCGCTCGAAGGCATCGATCAACACGCCGCACACGTAGTTGGTCGAGAAGTCCATCGGCCCGATCATGCGGATCAGCTTGCGGCGCCCAAGCCACTCGCGCGCGCGTGCCAGCAGGGCGTGGGCGACCTCGGGATCGTCCGGCGCCTCGAACATGCCGAAGTAGCCAGTCTGGTCGCCATGAAATTTCAGGTGATCCCGATCTTCGATCGCGGCGATGCGGCCGACGTCGCGCCCGCCCTTGCGCGCGATCCACAGCGCGACGTCGGCGTGCTCGAAGAACGGGTTCTTGCGCGGGTCGAGGTAGTCGCGGCGATCCATCAACAAGGGCGGGACCCAGTGATCATTCGGGTAGAGCTCGCGGTGCACGTACCAGGGCACCCGAATGAAGCGCTCGATCGCCTTTCGATCGCGCAGCGGGACTTCGATGATCTCGACCGCAGCCATGAGCGCTCGGCCAATAGCGACATTCGTCGCCTCCGTCCAGGCCGCGAGCGGGGTTCACGAGCGTTTCGCGTGCCGCCCGCGGCGTGCGGCGATCGAAGCCGGAGCTCGCGGCACGTCGCATCGCTCACGCGCGCGGGCGGCCAGCTCTCTCGACCCGCCCTGTTTCAGCCCGCAAGATGCCGCGACCAAATCGGGCCCGCTCGCGCTTCGTCGCACCGCCGAAACCGAACGACTTGCCCATCCGACTCGCCCATCCGAAGCCCTCTCTCCAGGGGCTCGCGCCGACGTTGCAGGCTGCAACGGCGCGCTGTCACCCGCCGGCCAAGCGGTTACGCCGCCCGGCGGGCACGACGGAAGCGGCCGCGATTTTTCCGTGACACACCCGCACGTTAAGCGGTACTGACCCCCCAACTTCCCCCCCTCCGCACGCATGAGCAGCGAAGCCCAGTACAGCCTCGCGGACTTCTACTTCACGGACACCGACGATCCGTTGGTTCCGCCGCCAGACTTCTCCACGTGGCGTCGAGACGCCGCCTGGGCGTTCGCGTTGTTCGAGCCGGAGATGCAAGGCGCGGTCGAGCCGGTGATGAAGATCAACCGCGCCGGCAAGTCCCGCACCCTCATCAACCTCTCGTCCTACAACTATCTGGGCCTGGCCTCGCACCCCGAGGTGATCGAGGCCGGCAAGCGGGCGCTGTCCAAGTACGGCACCGGAGCCTGCGGCTCGCCGATGTTGTCGGGCATGACCGATCTCCACCGCGAGCTCGAGCATCGGCTCACGCAGTTCACCGGCCACGAAGACGTGATGCTGTTCAACAGCGGCTTCGGGGGCGGGCTCGGGACCCTGACGGGGATCCTCCGCAGTGGCGACCTCGCGCTGCTCGACGCGAAGTGCCACCTGTGCCTGATCGACGGCGTCAAGCTGGCCAAGGCCAAGCTGCAGTTCTTCTCGCACAACGATCCGGCCGCGCTCGACGAGGCGCTGAGCAAGAGCGGCGGGCGTCGCCGGCTGATCGTGATCGAGGGCGTGTACTCGATGGACGGCGACACCGCGCGGCTGCCCGAGCTGCTCGAGGTCGCCAACCGCCACGGCGTCGGCGTGATGATCGACGAGGCCCACTCGATCCTCGCGCTCGGTGAGCATGGCCGCGGGTGTCTCGAGCACTACGGCTTCGCCCCGGACGCCGTCGGTCTGCAGTACGCGACCTTCTCGAAGTCGTTCGCCCACGCGGGCAGCTTCGTGGCCGGCAAGAAGGAGCTGATCCGCTACCTGCGGCACTACGTGAACGGCTACGCGTTCTCGTGCGCGCTGCCGCCGGTGGTGGTCGGCGGGCTGCTCAAGGCGCTGGAGCTGGGCACCCGCGACAACAGCCTGCGCGAGAAGCTGTGGGCCAACGTCGACTACTTCCGGTCTGGGGCCGAGTCGCTCGGGCTCGATCTCGGCGAGAGCGACTCGCAGGTGTTCCCGATCATCATCGGCAGCGATCGGCAGATGCTCTACGAGCAGTGCATCGCGATGAACGAGGCCGGGCTGTTCCTCGCGCCCGTCGACTACCCGTCGGTCGCCGAGGACTCGCTGCGCTACCGCGTGGCGATCACTGCGGCGCACGAGTTCGCCGACCTCGATCGCGCGCTCGAGATCCTCGAGGGCACGGTCGTCAAGGCGATGCGCGAGGCCGGCACGCTTCGTGAGAGCCGCGGCCCGCGGGTCAACGGCCACAGCCAGAGCGTCAACGGCGAGCGGAGTGAGCACGCCGGCGATCTGCAGACGATGGCCAAGTTCGTGCTCAGACAGGCCTCGGCGATCGCGAACTCGTCGAACAAGCGAGCGCGAATCGCCCAGCTGTCCGCCATGGCCTACGACACCTTCGTCGAGCGCGCCCGCGATCCCGGCTCGAGCTACGAGCGGCTGGTCAAGCTGTGGGACGACCTCGACTGGCGGCAGGGCCTCGCAACCTTGCGAAGCGTGCGAGAAGAGCTCAAGCGCGAGCGCGGAGGTCGGGCTTGAGCGGGCTGGTCTTCATGTTCCCGGGCCAGAGCTCGCGCTATCCAGGGATGCTGGAGCGCTGCGTCGAGCTGCACGCCGACAACGTCGATCTGCTGCGCTGGGCCTCCGAGCTGCTCGGTCGCGATCTCGAGGCGCACTACTCGGTCGACAACGGCGAGGCCGCGTACGCGCGCAACGTCGACGTGCAGGTCGGGGTGTTCCTCGCCAACCACATGTTCATGCGCGCGCTCGAGGCTCGGGGCATCACCGCCGAGCTCTCGCTCGGACTGAGCCTCGGCGAGTGGAATCACCTCGTGCACATCGGCGCGGTCTCGTTCGAGGACGCGCTGCGGGCCGTCGAGCAACGCGGCCATTGCTACGACGAGGGCCCGCGCGGATGGATGGCGGCGATTCAGCCGATCGATCTCGAGGATCTCGAGGCGGTGGTGGCCGAGGCCGGCAAGCTCGGGCTGCTCGAGATCGTCAACCTCAACTCGCCGCGGCAGCATGTGATCGCGGGTGATCGGGTCGCGGTCGAGGCCGCGGTCGAGCGCGCCGAAGAAGACTTTTACGCGCAGGCCCACGTGATCGAGCGCAACGTGCCGATGCACTCGTCGCTGTTTCGCCCGGTCGGCGAGCGCTTCCGCGAGCACCTCGAGCAGCTGCAGTTCCTCGCGCCGCGGCTGCCGTACCTGCCCAACCGGCTCGGCCGCCTGGTGCCCGAGCCGAGCCGCGCCGATCTGATCGAGCTGCTCGCCAGCCACGTGCACGCGCCAGTGTTGTGGCGAGCGTCGCTCGATCACCTGGTCGAGCGCGACCCGGACACCGTGTTCGTCGAGGTCGGACCGATGTCCGTCCTGCACAACCTCATCCACCGCAAGTGGCTGTCCAACCGCAAGTACCGGACCGACAGCCGCGACGAGCTCGACGAGCACTTCGACGCGCTCGCGGTCGAGCTCGCGGGGCTGGTGTCGGGCTACGGGCCTGCGGGCTACGGGGCTTCGCCTGAGCTCCAGCAGCAGAAAGAAGCTTGAGTGTATACCAAGCTGATCAAGTCGGGCCGCCGACGCTCGTTCTATGATGACGCCGCCAGCAGCCAGGACGCAGCGCTGGGCCGCGCGGAGCTCGAGCGCATGCTCCCGCACCGCGATCCGCTGCTGCTGATCGATCGCATCACTCGCGTCGATCTCGAGCGCGGCCTGGTCGAGGCGCGCCGCCGCGTGGCCGAGGATGATCCGGTGTTCGCCGGCCACTTCCCCGGCGATCCCGTGTACCCGGGCGTGCTGCTGCTCGAGATGGTCGGGCAGCTCGGCATCTGCCTGCAGCACCTCTTGAACCGGTTCTCACCGGGCGTGCGCGTGCACATCGACGAGACCGACAGCCCCCGAGCGCTGCGCCTGCTCAAGGTCGAGCACGCGATGTTTCAGGGAGCCGTGCGACCGGGCGACGAGCTGACGCTGGTCGCCAAGTCGGTCGAGAACAGCGACTACGTGTCCGTGTGTGCCGGCCAGGCCCTGCTCGGCGAGCAGGTCCTGGCGCTGGCCATCTACGAGGTCTTCATGCTCGCCGAAGACCCCCCCGAAGACTTCCGAAGCGAAGGAGCCGAGCCTTGAGTTCCCAACACAAGCGCATCGTCGTCACCGGGATGGGGATCAACACCCCGATCGGTGACACCCTCGACGACTTCTACACCAACCTGATCGCCGGCAAGTCGGCGATCAGCAAGTGGAAGTGGCTCGAGAACCCGTCGGTCTACTCCAAGGTCGGCGGGGACCTCAGCGAATACGACGTCGACAGCAAGCTCGACGCGCTCAAGTCCACGCTGATCCCCGCGACCCACAAGCGCCTGCGTCAGCTGGTCAAGAAGGCGCCGTTCTCGACCAAGATCTCCGCGCTGGTCGCCGCCGACGCGTGGGCCGACGCGGGTCTCTCCGGTAAAGAGGAGACGCTCGACCCGACCCGCCGGGCCACGCTGGTCGGCGGCCACAACCTCAACGAGCGCTACTTCGCCAGCAACTACGAGACCTTCCTCGAGGAGCCGGACTACATCGACTCGATGGCCGCGCTCTTGATGCTCGACACCGATCACGCGGGCACCGTCAGCGAGGTGCTGCACAACCAGGGCGCCGCGTACACGCTCGGCGGCGCCTGTGCGAGCGCCAACGTGGCGCTGCGCAGCGCCATCGACGAGATCCGCCACCACGATCACGACATCGCGCTGGTGATCGGCCCGGTGCTCGACTTCTCGCAGATGGGCCCGCACGCGATGGCGCTGATGGGCGCGATCACGTTCGAGAGCTTCAACGAGACGCCCGAGCTGGCCAGCCGCCCCTACGACACGCGGCGCGAGGGCTTCGTGCCGTCGCACGGGGCCGCGTGCCTGGTCCTCGAGGAGCTCGGTCATGCGCTCGAGCGCGGCGCGAGGATCTACGGCGAGGTGCTCGGCTGCACCTCGACCTCGGACGGCTCGCACCTGCCCGCGCCCTCGACCGAGGGCCAAGCCCGCACGATCGCCCGACTGCTGCGCAGCTGCGGGCTGAAGCCGACCGACGTCGACTTCGTGTGCGCGCACGCGACCTCGACCCCGCTCGGCGATCTCTCGGAGATCAACGCGCTGCGCACGGTGTTCGCCGAGCACGTCTACAAGCTGAAGATCAACGCGCCCAAGTCGATGCTCGGCCACACCTGCTGGTCGGCGCCCGCGGTCGAGACCGTGGCCGGCCTCCTGCAGATGCAGCGCGGCAAGCTGCACCCGTCGATCAACATCGAGGAGCTCGACGCCGAGATCGATCTCGACGTGTGCGCCAACAAGGCCGTGGATCACCAGATCCAGGTCATGCTCAAGAACTCGTTCGGGTTCGGCGGGCTCAACTGCTGCGCGCTGTTCCGCAGGTTCGACAAGGCCTCGCTCTAACCCTCAGGACCGCCATGTATTACTTCGTCACCGGAGGTTCGAGGGGCATCGGCGCGGCGATCGTCAAGCACGCCGCGGAGACCGGCAACCATGTGGCCTTCACCTACGTGGGCAACGCCGCCGCAGCCGAGCGCAGCCGTGAAGAGGCGCTAGCGGCCGCGCGCGAGGCCGGCCACGGCGACGTCCAGGTCCGCCACTACCAGCTCGACGTCAAGGATCCCGAGGCAGTCGAGGCGGTCGCCGACAGGGTGCTCGACGAGTTCGAGACCATGGAGGTGATCGTCAACTGTGCGGCGGTCAACCGCGACAACCTCGTGGTCTCGATGTCGAACGACGAGTGGCGCGAGGTCATGGCCACCAACCTCGACGGTCCGTTCTACGTCTGCCGCCAGTTCATGCAGACGCTGATCGCCAACCGCTTCGGCCGGATCATCAACATCTCGTCGATCCAGCACAACGGCGGTACCGGGCAGGCCAACTACGCGGCGGCCAAGGCCGGCCTGCACGGCTTGACCAAGACGCTGGCGAAGGAGTACGGCCGCCGCGGGATCACGGCCAACGTGATCGTGCCGGGCTTCTTCGACACCGACATGACCCGCGAGACCATGCCGCAGATCAACAAGGACTACTGGAAGCAGTACTGTCCAATGCCGAAGGGCCGCATGGGCAAGGTCGAGGAGCTGGCCGCGACGGTCGCCTTCCTCGCCAGCGAAGGCGGCGCGTTCATCAACGGTGAAGTGATCAACGTCACGGGTGGCCTGGGGTGGACGTATTAGGCATGCCCCCCGCGGCCGACTTCGCACTGAGCCACAGTCGGCCGCTTCGCGGCCGCC
>DATLLB010000259.1:0-15677 GCA_035538075.1 Enhygromyxa sp. | reverse complement strand
GCCATGCCCGCGGGCAGCAGCTCCTCCTCGCGCCGACCGACCGCCTCGCGCGGGTCGACGCGAAACTGCTCACCAAACGCCCGGCTCGCCCAGACCAGGCGCCGCTCGGGATCGGTGATGTAGGCCACGCACGGCGACGCGTCCATGAAGGTTCGAAAGCGTCGCTCCGATCGCTCGAGCTCGGCTTCTCGGGCCGCTCGCTCGTCCGCGTCCTCGTAGGCCTTGAGCACGGTCCCACAGGCGCCGAGCAGCGGCGCGAGACCATCGACGAGCCCGAGGTTGAAACCACCAGGGCGGTTGGCCACGGCCACCACCGCGATCGGCTGCCAGCGTCGACCCTGTCGCCATAGCGGCATCGCCAGGAAGTTGTCGAGCGCCGGCAGACGCGGCTCGTAGTCGAGGATCAACGGCTCGCTCGCGCGCGCGAGGTTGGCCAGCGGACGCGGGATGGTCTCGCCGCGAGCGCCCGCGCCGAGTGTCTCGCGTAGCCAGTCGACCACCTTGCCGTGTCGTTCGGGATCGATCGCGAGCACCAGCTCGGGGCTCAACACCGGACCGGACGCGAGCATGCGGACCCGCGCGACGAAGCCGAGCGCCGCGCCGGTCAGCTCCAGCGCGCCTCGCAAGGCGGCCTCGAGCACCTCTTGCCGGGCGTTGTCGTCGCGATCGGCGACGAAGCGATCATGGACCGTGGCGATCGCGGCGAGCAGCCGCAGGGGATCGAGGGTGCTCATTCGCCGCGCGATGGTGCCATGAAAGCGGCCGCCGTGCGCACGAGCGACGTGACGTTCGCGAGCTTCGCGTCACAACGAACGAGTGATCCCGCGCGACCTGGCGACGGTCGATCCCTCGACTGAACGCATCGGCGGCAAGGCAGCCACCCTCGCGCGGCTCCACGCGCTCGCGCTCCCGGTCCCGCACGCGGTGGTGCTCGACCGCGAGCACTTCGAGCGCTTCGTTCGCGACAATCACCTCGACGCCGCGTTCGCCGAGCTTCGGCTCGATCTCGCCGATCCGTCCAGCTTCACGCGAGCCGCCGCGCGCATGCGGGAGCGGACCGAGCGAGCCACGATCCCGTCGGCGACATGCAAGCAGCTGCTCGCGATCTGGGAGTCGGCCGAGCCTGGCGCGTGGATCGTCCGCAGCTCGGCGGTCGGCGAGGACTCGGAGGCCGACTCGTTCGCCGGCCAGCTCGACTCGATCCTCCACGTCCGCGACGCTGCGGCGCTCGAGCAAGCGCTGCGCTCATGCTGGGCCTCGTACTGGTCGGCCCGGGCGTTGTTCTACCAGCGTGCGCGTGGCTGTCGACTGCGAGGCATGGGCGTGATCGTGCAGCGCATGATCGACGCGACGATGGGCGGGGTGCTGTTCACCCGCGCACCGTGTGACGCGAACCTGCTGGCGATCGAGTACGTGCACGGACACCCGGGCGAGCTCGTCGCCGGCACGGCCGAGCCCGAGCGCCTGCTCGTTCCGCGCGGCTCCTCGCCCGACACCGCACCGTTTGCCGAGCTGGTCACGATCGGCCTCGCGCTCGAGCGTGCGCTCGGCAAGCCGCAGGACATCGAGTGGCTGGTCGATCGCGCCGACAAGCTGTGGATCGTGCAGAGCCGGGCGATCACCACGACCACGCCGTGTCAGATCTTCTCGAACGTCAACGTCAACGAGAACTACCCGCGGCCGCTCTCGCCGCTGCTCTACTCGATCGCGAGCGACGCCTACCAGAGCTACTTTCGCAATCTCGGTCGCATGCTCGGCGTGCGCGAGTCGGTGCTCGAGCAGCTCGACGACACGCTGCGCCACTGCGTCGGCGTGCACGGGGCTCGGCTCTACTACAACCTCACCAACATCCATCGCGCGATCGCGGCCGCCCCCTTTGGCGAGCAGCTCGGGGCCGCGTTCGATGGCTTCGTCGGCGTCGAGGACGAGCGTCGCGACGGCGAACGAGCCGCGCTCGTGCGGCAGCGGCCCGGATGGCTCGCGCGAGCGAGCACCGTCGCATCTGCGCTTCGCTCGTTTGCCTCGCTCCCGAGTCGGGTCGCCCGCTTCGAGGCCCGCGTCGAGGCCCACGTCGTGCGCACCGAGGCGCTCGAGAAACTCTCGATCGCGCAGCTGCTCGAGCGCATGCGCGAGTTCCTGCAGATTCGCCTGCATCGCTGGACCGACGCCTCGCTCGCCGATCTCGCGGCCACGCTCGGCTACGCGTGGCTGCGCTGGAGCTTGCGTCGGACGCTCGGCGACGACGCAGCCAAGCAGCTGCCGCAGTCGCTGCTGCTGGCGATCCCCGAGGTCGTGAGCGCGAAGCCGATCGAGCGGCTGTGGGAGCTGTCGCGCATGGCTCGAGCCGATCCCGAGCTGTGCCACGCGTTCGCCCAGTTCGCCCATGTCGATCCCGACAGATTACTGGCCACGCTTCGCGGCGATCCTCGCCAGCGACGCTTTTGCGCCGCGCTCGACGACTACGTGCGCGAGTACGGATTTCGCATCTCCGGTGAATTGATGCTCACGACCGAGAGCTACGTCGAGCGGCCGGCCGCCCTGCTGCCTGTGCTCGCGCCGTATCTGAGCCTCGACGGGCCCTCGCCCGCGGACACGCTCGCGTCGCAAGCCAAGCGACGCGACGAGGCCATCGCCGCGGTCCGTCGGCAATTGTCACCGCTGTGGCGGCTGATCTTCGCTCGCGCTCTGCATGCGACGCAGCGGGCGATCGCGCTGCGCGAGCGCGTGCGGCTGCGGCAGGCGCTGCTCTACAGCCGACTCCGTGCGGTAATGCGCGAGCTCGGGCGCCAATTGGTCGACCGCGGACGACTGTCGCAACCCGACGATCTCCTGTTCTTGACCTGGCGAGAGATCGACGAATGGCTGAGCGGCCATGCGATGTTCCCCGCGGCGATCGGCGAGCTCGTGCAGCTGCGCCGACGCGAGCACGCCCGGCTCGCGGCCGTGCGACCGCCCGACATCGTGCAGCTGCCGGTCGGCGATTATCTCGAGCACCCCACCCTCACCCCGGAGGTCGCCGAGCGCGAGACGCTGATTGGCGTCGGCGTGGCCGGCGGGCGGGCGATCGGGGTCGCGCGGGTGATCGAGGATCTCTCCGAAGCCAGCACATTCGTGCGCGGCGATTGTCTGGTGACGCGCCAGACCGACCCCGGCTGGGCGCCGCTGTTCTTTCTGGCCAAGGGCTTGGTGATGGAGCGCGGCGGCATGCTCTCGCACGGGGCCATCGTCGCGCGCGAGTTTGGCATTCCCGGTGTGATCGCGGTGCCCGACGCGACGCGAATGTTGCGATCGGGCGAGCGCATCGAGATCGATGGCGACCGCGGGCGTGTGCGCCGACTCGAGCGAGGTGGCCATGCATGATCTGCGTGCATGGCTGCACGAGCGGCTGCCGCTCTCGCGCTTTGGCCCGCTGGCGCTGTTCCTCGCCTTGCTCGGCGGTGCGCCATCGCTCTCGCGCGTGGCGATGGTCGGGCTCGCTTCACTAATGATTGTCGCGTTTCGCATCCGCGACGACCTCGCCGATCGCGAGCGCGACGCCGTCACCCACCCCGAGCGCGCGCTCGTGCGGGTGCGCTCGACTCGACCATTCGCGCTCGCGGTCGCGATCGGGCTCGCGCTCGCGTGCCTGGGTCTGTGCCGCGCGCATGGGCTCGACCGTGGGCTCGCGCTGCTCGGCTTGGTGGCTGCGTTCGAGCTCGGCTATCGCCTCGAGCTGCCGGGTCGTCACCGCTGGGTCCTGCTGAAATATCCGATCTTCGTCTGGCTGCTGGCCGACGCGCTCGCGCCCACGCTCGCAGGCCTCTGCTACCTCGGCTTCGTGATCTACGAGCGCCTCGACGACGCGAAGCTGCGCGCGCGTCCGGACGCCGACATGCGGCTGGCCGCCTACTTGTTCGCGGCCGCCCTGCTCGCAGCGGCGCACCTCTACTTGGTCGAGGCGGCGTTCGGCTGGTTGCTCGCGTTCGGTGGGCTGTGGGCGTTCGCGGTCGAGGCCGCCCGCGGGCGGAGTTCGATCGCCCGCTTCGGATTGCTGCTGCTGTGCTTGCTGCTGTGGTCCCACGATCACCTGGCGCCGCGCGGAGGTTGGCCATGAGCGTGCTCGCGCAGGCGCTGTGGCTCGCGCTACCGGTCACGCTGGCCGGGCTCACGCACGTCGAGGCGATCCAGCGAGGCGTGCTCGCGCCGCTGTCGGAGATCCGCCTCGACGGCGGTCTGCGGCTGCGCGGGCGTCCGCTGTTCGGCGCCAACAAGACGCTGCGCGGCGCGATCGTGATGATCGGTGCGTGCATGTTCTGGACGGCGGTCGTCGATCGCCTGCAGCGTGGGCTCGGGCTCGACGAGAGCCTGCGCTTCATCCCGCACGAGCAGCTCGGATCGCTGGCGCTCGGTCTCGTGCTCGGGCTCGCGTACATCCTCGGCGAGCTGCCCAACAGCCTGCTCAAGCGTCAGCTCGACATCGATCCGGGCGCGCCTGCCAAAGGCCGGGCACGTCGAGTGTTCTGGCTGCTCGATCAGCTCGACAGCGCGCTCGCGATCCTCGTCGCGCTGAGCCTGTTTCGCACGCCCTCGTTCGCGTTCGTGCTCGCGCTGCTGGGTCTGACCCTGGCCGTGCACCCGGCCGTGGCTGCGATCATGGTCGCGCTCGGCCTCAAGGATCGCGTCGGATGAGGCCCGCGCGGGCGCTGGTGGTGATGACGCCGCTGACCGTCGCGCGGCTCGGCGCGAAGCGGCGATCGATCGAGCGCGGCGTGATGCAGGCCTTCCCGCGCGGCGAGCTGGTGGTGGCCGACGATCCCCGACCGCTGCGCGAGCGGATCAGCGCCTTCGAGCCCGACGTCATCGTGGCCGCCGGCGGCGACGGGACCGCCAACCTCGCCCTCCAGGCGATGCGCGAGCGCGACGCCCTGGCCGTGCTGCCGCTCGGCACCGCCAACGATCTCGCGCACTTCCTCGGCGTCTCCCCCAACCGCGACTTCATCGGCAGCTTCGTGCTGCATTCCACACGACGCATCGATCTGCTGCGCGTCAACGATCAGCGCTTCTGCACGACCGGCGGGCTCGGGCTCCCGGCCGAGGTCGCCCATCGCGTGAACACGCTGCGCAACACAGCTCGTCAAGCGTGGCTGTGCGCGCTCGGAAGCCGCGTGTACTCGGTCGTCGCGGCCGAGTGTTGTGCTTGCGCGCCGCCGCTCCACGAGCTCGAGATCGAGTGGGAGCCGCTCGACGGCCGTAGCTGGCGACGCCTGCACGTGCGCACCCACGGGCTGTTCGTGACCAACCAGGCGACCTTCGCCCACTCGCTGCAAGTGGTCGAGGACGCCGACAATGCCGACGGGCGCTTCGAGCTGTGCGTGCTGCTCTCGCGCGGACGCGTCGAGCTGCTGCGGCTGCTGGCCAACATCGCCCAGCATGCGACGCGACCGGGGCAGCTGCAGATGATTCGCACGCGGCGAGCGAAGATTCGGGCCGATCGCGAGCTGCGGTTCTTTGGCGACGGCGAGATCCTGTGCAAGGCCAGCGAGTTCGAGCTCGGCGTCGAGGCGCAAGCGCTGCGGCTCTTGAGCTGAGCAGCACGATTCGCGGAATCGTCGGCCTCGTTCATCGGTCCTCGCGCACGAACGCGAAGCAAGCATCAAAACGATGCGCATGCCTTCGCACACCCCGTAGAAAGTCGAGACGATTCATGGCTGGTCCCTCCGGTGCAGATGCTGTTCAAGCCTACATTCGGAGCTCCAAGTCGGCTGCGGGCAGCCGCCGACGCGAGTACCTGACCGCCCTGCGGCGCGAACTCGCCAAGCACGGCCGCGATCCCAATCTCGTCGAGTTCGACTGCTTCTTCCTGTGCGTGAGCTGTGGCTGCCTCAGCGAGCCTCGCAGCGGCGACCCGATGCGCCGCGAGGGCCACGAGGTGCCGCGCGCCTGTGCGATGTGTGGTGAGAACGTCACCGATCTCCGCCATACGGAGATGGTCGAGTCACTGCTCTCGCTCGAGCAGACCGACGTTGCCCCTCGGCGTCTGCGATGGCTCGGCAAGATCTTCGGCATGCTCGGGGTCGTGGGCGTGCTCGGCGGGCTGCTCGCGACGTACGGCCCGCGAGAAGTGGCGCTGACGCTCGGCGTCGGCCCGCATGACGAGTGGCGCTGGGTGGTGTTGCCGGTGATGCTCGTCAGCACCCTGGTCGCCTGGATCTCGTTCGCGCGCCACGTGCCCGGCTCCTCGTTGCCGCCCCGCACCTTGCCGCGACGCTGGCGAATGCCGCGAACCAGCAAACGCCCGGGCGCGCAGCCGCACCGCCGCGTTCGCAACCAGGCCGAGACCTCGGCGGAGCTGCTTCGTGCGCCGCTGAGCGGTCGCCCCTGCATCGCCTACGAAGTCGCGGTGCGCGATGACGATGATCCGAACGGCAAGCTCGCCTCGTGGCGCCTGCTCGAGCAGGACAATGTCCGCTTTCGCGTGGGCGAGCTCGCGGTCGAGCCCGGCGAGGCGCTGCTGCAGCTGCGCCGCGAGCCGTTCCACCGCGGCACGATCGGCTCGATGGATCCGGCGGCCCGTCGAACCCTGCGCATGCGCGGGCTGTTGGACAGCGAGGCGGTGCACGTCTACGAGACCATCCTCGTCGCTGGGGATGCGTGCGAGGTCAGCCGTCGCAAGGCCGACGCACCCGTGCTGGTGGTCAGTAGTCGATGACCTGATCGGCGGCGAGCATCGCGTCGGCGACCTCGCGCAGGTTCGCGAGCCGCGAGCCCTCGCGCAGGTTCTCCGGCCGAATTCCGGCCAGCTCGGCGCAGAGCGGACACACCAGCACCGTGCCGCCGCCCGCGAGAAACTGCTGGTAGAGCTGCCCGACCGACATGCCGTATCCGCAGCGCTGATCCGGCTGTCGAGCATCGACCATGCGCACGCCCTCGAGGTTGGCATAGACGGTGACCTCTGCACCCCGCTCGAGCAGCTCGTTGGCCAGCGCCAGCGCCATCGATGCCGCCCGCAGGTCATTCGTGCCCTGCATCAGGTTGATGACGACCTTTCGCTGCTGCTGCCCAGCCTGCGCCGGCGACAACGGACTCTCGCCTTTCATGCAGGCGACCCCGACCACACCCGCGGCCCCACCCACGATCAGCGAGGCGCTGAGCAGCAAAATTCTCATCGACGACGATAGTGTTGAAAAGGCACGCATGCGATCAGCCTGACGCGGGCGCTCGCTGGTGTGCAGGCGATACGGCGGGCGCGGCTGCGCTGCGTGCCCGGCCCAGCGGGTTCCTCTGCGTCGCTCGCTGGCGTGTCCCGCTCCCGACGAGCCTCGGCGTCGGCAGAGCCCCATTCGGGCCCGCGAAATTGATCGAAAATTCCCTGCAACACCCCCGCGCCCGGGCCGACAACGCCAGCGTGCCCGACACTCCCAATCCCCTCCGCTGGCCGGTCACGCTGGTCGCCTCGACCTCGCTCGGCCTCCCTGGCGCCCGCGAGCGCGTCTTCGAGCTGGTCGGCGCGCTGCCGGATCGTCCCCGCCTCGCGATCGTCGGCAGCCGAGCGGCCCACCGCCGCGTGCTGCAAACCCTGCCTGCGATCGTGCGCGAGGCGGCCGAGCGCGGGTGGTCGCTGGTCTCGGGTGGAGCGCTGGGCATCGACGGCGGCGCCCACCGAGCGGCGCTCGAGCGCAACATGGCGCAGCTGGCCGTGCTCCCGTGCGGCCGCGACTGCCTCTACCCGCCCGGCCACGCCGACTTGTTCGCGGCCATCATCCACACGCAGAACTCGGGCCTGTTGTTCGCGCAGCCGCTCGGCGCTCGTCCGGCGCGGGCGATGTTCGCCTCGCGCAACGCGATCGTGGTCGGCCTGGCCGACGCGGTGCTGGTCGCCGAAGCCGGCTTGCGCTCGGGCTCGATGGGCACCGGACGCTTGGCGCTTCAGCGCAACATTCCGCTCGCGGCGATCGCCGGCTCGCCCGGCTGCGGCGGGCTGATCGGTGCAGGCGCGCGGCCCCTGCCCTCGCCGCCGCACGACGAAGATGCCGACGCGCTCGCGCACATGGCCGACGCGGTCGGCCGCTGGCTCGATGCGTTGCGTGGCGACGCGGTCGCTGCTCCCGAGCCCCGCTCGAGCTGGCCCGAGCAGCTCGCGTGGCTCGCCGACGCGCTGCGCGAGGCCGGACCCGCCGGCTTGTCGATCGACGCGCTGCCCAATCCCGGCGCGGCCGCGCTGGCGCTGTGCGAGGCCGAGCTGCTCGGGCTCGTGTGCGAGGCCGCGGCCGGTCGCTGGGTCGTGCTCGATCCGTAACTTGCGTGCCGCGGCCCTGCGTCGGACAACCGCGTCGTGCCCCGTCCCTATTTTCAGACGCACGGGATCGCCTGCTTTGCCCACCGCGGCGGCGCTGCGCTGTGGCCCGAGAACACGCTCGAGTCGTTTCGTGGCGGGCTCGCGGCCGGGTGCAGGTGGATCGAGACGGACGTGCACATGACCCGCGACGGCGAGATCGTGACCTTCCACGATCACGATCTGCGCCGCACCACCAACGGTCGCGGACCCATCTGCGAGCTGACCTTGGCCGAGCTGCGCCGACTCGACGCCGGCTACAACTTCTCGCCCGACGGCCGCAGCTTTCCATTTCGCGGCAAGGGCATCACCGTCCCGACCCTCGCCGAGCTCGTCGACCTCGATCCGAACGCGCGCATCAACGTCGAGATCAAGCAGGCCCAGCCGTCGATGGTCGCCGCGCTGTGGCGCTTCATCGACGAACGCCAGCTGCACGATCGCCTGCTCGTCGCCAGCGAGAGCGCCGACATCGTCCGAGAGTTTCGCAACCTCGCGCGCGGCACCGTGGCCACCTCGGCCGGCAAGCGCGAGGCGTTCGCGTTCTGGCTGGCGGTGCGAGCCGGCATCATCGATCGCCTCCCGATCGAGTACGACGCCCTGCAAGTGCCGATCGGCTATCGCGGCCTCCCGGTCGTGACCCCACAGTTCGTCGAGGCAGCCCATCGTCGCGGCTTGATGGTCCACGTATGGACCATCGACGCGCTCACGCAGATGCGCTGGCTGATCGACGTCGGCGTCGACGGCATCATGACCGACCACCCCGCTCGCCTGGTCGAGCTAATCCGCGAGCGCGGCCTAATGCCCGCCCTCGCATGACGACGAGACACTTCAACCGGTCGCCATTGCCCCCAATAGCCCCCCAACGGGGGGCACTACGTCTGGTCGCGGTCTACGAACCGATCCGCTTCGCTCGCAAAGCGAGCGAACGGCCGCGAAGCGGCCGCCCGCGGCTCACACCAATCCGCCCGCGGGGGGGCTAAGGAGCCGGGCTAAGGAGCCGGGCTAAGGAGCCGGGCTAAGGAGCCGGGCAAAGCAGCCCGGATAGCCGCTCGAGCGCGCGAGGCTTGATCACGTGATCGTCAAACCCCGCGCCACGCAGGCGCGCCTCATCTCTTTGATACCCGGTCACCGCGACCAGCCGAATGGGCCCCTTGGCCTGCGCACGAATCCGCTTGGCGACCTCGTAGCCGTCGATGTCCGGGAGCCCGAGATCGAGCAACACCACGTCGGGCTCGAAGCGTCGCGCGGTCGTGACCGCGGCCTGGCCGTCGTAGGCGACCCGCGTGTCGTGCCCGTGGCTCTGCAGCAGCTCGGCGAGCGTCAGCGCGGCGTCCTGCTCGTCGTCGACGACCAGCACGCGCAGCGGTCCAGCGGTGTCGAGCTGCACGTCGCTGCGTCGCGGAACCGGCTGCTTGCGCACGCGCGGGAGCTCGAACACGAACTCGCTGCCGCAGCCGGGCCCGGGGCTCAACGCCTCCACGCGCCCGCCGTGCATGTCGACCAGCTGACGCACCAGCGCGAGGCCGAGCCCCAGGCCACCCTTGGCGCGGTCGAGGCTCTGCGCGCCCTGGGTGAACACGTCGAAGATGTGCGGCAGCAGCTCGGGATCGATGCCGACCCCGGTGTCGCGCACCGAGATGCGAGCCACGTCGCCGGCCGCCTTGACGGCCAACCAGATGGTCCCGCCCTCGTTGGTGTACTTGACCGCGTTCGAGAGCAGGTTTTCCAGCACCTGCACGAGCCGCACGGCGTCGCCGTGCACGACCACCGCGTGCTTGTCCGGCACCGACAGCACCAGCTGATGCTTACCGGCGTCGATCATCGGCTGCACCGCTTCGACGGCCGTGCGCGCGACGTCGGCGAGATCGACCGGCCGCAGATCGAGCAGCACCCGACCGGCGCTGACCCGCGAGATGTCGAGCAGCTGATCGAGCATCACGGTCATGCGCCGGGTCTGGCGGACCAACATCGGATGGATCTTCTCGAGCTGCGTGCCATCGCAGCCGATGTGCTCGAGCAGCGAGAGCCCGTTGACGAGCGCGGCCAAGGGGTTGCGCAGCTCGTGCCCGAGCATGGCCAAGAACTCGTCCTTGTGGCGATGCTCCTGCTCGAGATCCGCTTCCCGCTGCGCGATCGTGGCGCGAGCCTCGTGCAGATCGGTGATGTCCTCGAGCGTCACCACGATCAGCGTCTCGTCGCTGCGCTCGAGCAGGTGGGCGTTGACCCGCAGGTGACGACCCGAGCACTCGAGCTCGCGCTCGCGTATGGGCGCACGCTCACGCACGACCCGGCGGAGCAGCTCGCACAAGCCCGGCGTCGCCCACACGCCCCCGCTGCTGCCAAAGCCCGCGCGGAAGGCCTCGTTGACCGAGACCACGCGCAGGCCGAGGTCGAGCACCACCAGCGGCAGCGGTAGCGTCCGCAGGATCGCCGCGCCCAGCGGCTCGTCGTGCGCTGTGCTCTCCGCCGGCGCTCCCCCCCGTGGGGTCGAGCGCTTGCTGCCCGTCGCCATGATGGACTCGGTAGTTGAGATGGGTACGCACGCGACTCGGCGAGCGCCACTGTTGCGGCTGTGCATGGCGTCCCCTTGCCCGGTGACGTCGACCGTGATGCCCTCCTAGCATGCCGACGCTAACCGTCCACGGACTGTCGATCGCGTACAACCAGTTCGGTCAGCCAGGATCGGCCTCGCCGATCGTGTGTCTGCCGAGCACCGGGTTGTCGGGCCAACAGTGGCGCCGACTGGCCAAGCTCATGAGCGACCGCGGCCACGAAGTTTTCACGGTTGACCTAATCGGCTACGGCGGCTCCGACGATTGGCCACGGGCGCGAGCCCCGTTTTCGACCAACTACGACGTCGATGTCGTGGAGGCGCTCTTCCAGCTTTGTTCTGCACCGATCCACGTGGTCGGCCATTCCTACGGCGGTCGCCTCGCCTTGTTGGCTGGCCTACGTCGGCCCGAGCGCCTGCGCTCGCTGGCGTTGTTCGAGCCGACCTGCTTCGGAGTGCTGCGCTCGGCCGGCGACGCCGTCGGGCTCGCCGAGCTCGACTCCTTCAACCAGGACCAGCGCTTCTTGGCCGACGACTTCGGCGGCAGCGAGGCCTGGGTCGAGCGCTTCGTCGACTACTGGAGCGGACCCGGGACCTTCGCCGAGCTCGACGAAGCGCAGCGCGAGGCGTGGCTGCGCTCGCGCCAAAAAATGTTCGAGGAGGTCCGCGAGACCGCGCTCGATGCCGTCCCCCACCAGGCCTACGTCGACGCGCTCGGCCACCTGCCGCTGCTGGTGATGT
Organism: Enhygromyxa sp.; assembly: GCA_035538075.1. Classification (GTDB taxonomy): domain Bacteria; phylum Myxococcota_A; class Polyangia; order Nannocystales; family Nannocystaceae; genus Plesiocystis. The sequence continues at coordinate 4,074 of DATLLB010000259.1, read as the reverse complement.
CGGGCGCCGCGTCGACGCTCGCCGGTCGGCGCTGCTGCGAGATCCTCGGCCAGGTCATGCCCAACGCTCGCCACGTCGAGCTGCCCGAGGTCGGGCACATGGCTCCGGTGCTCGCCGGTCGCGAGGTCGCGGAGCTGATCGCCGCACACATCACCGCGGTCGAAGCCGCGCTGTGATCCAAGATGGATCGGCGCTGCTCCACGCCGGATCAGCCGCACCCCCGCCCCTGCGACAACCCTTCGAGATCATTGAGGCATTCGACTCGAACACCGCTTGCACATGCGGCCGGTCATGCGAGTCAGCTTCTACGGAGTCCGAGGTTCCATCGCCACCGCTGGAGAGCCCACCCGACGCTACGGCGGCAACACGTCGTGCGTCGCGGTCGAGGTCGCCGGCCAGCATTTGATCTTCGACGCGGGCACGGGCATCCGCACGCTCGGCCACGATCTCGCGCGCGCGAGCGGAGCTGCCCACACGCACGCGCACCTGTTCCTCAGCCACCTGCACTGGGATCACATCCAGGGCTTCCCGTTCTTCGGGCCGGCCTACGTGCCGGGCAACCGCGTCGACATCTGGCACGTGCGCGCCGACCAAGCCGCGCCGACGGCCCGCGCGGTGCTGGCCGAGCAGATGCAGCCGCCGACCTTCCCGGTCGGACTCGACATGATGCGCGCCGAGCTTTGCTTCCACGAGCTCGCGCCGCACGACGTGGTGCGGATCGGGCCCGAAGATGTCCGGGTACGCAGCGCCTCGGTCGATCATCCCAACGGATGCGTGGCCTGGCGGGTCGAGCACGACGGCGCGGCGATCGTCTACGCGACCGATCTCGAGCACGAGCCGGACTCACTGCCGTCCGAGCTGGTCGAGCTCGCACACGAAGCCGACCTGCTGATCTACGACGCTATGTACACCCCCGAGGAGTACGCCGGCCTCGCGGGACCGAGCCGCCGCGGCTGGGGGCACTCCACCTTCGAAGCGGGCGCGGCCGTGGCCGAGGCCGCGGGCGTGCGGCACCTGTGCCTGTTCCACCACGATCCAGCGCACGACGACGGCTTCATGGACGCGCTCGGAGCCCGCGCGCGACGGCGCTTCCCGGCCACCAGCGTGGCCATGGAGGGCATGGTGCTCGAGATCGGCGACGCCCTCCCGCGCGTCGAGTCGGGCTTGGGCGCGCACGAGCTGCTCACCCACCGCTGACCATGGACGAGCTGGATCCCAGCTTTTCCCGCCCGCCCGCGTGGGTCAACCTTGGGCTGGTGAGCGAGCGCGACAAGCCACGCGTGGCGCAGGCGGGACTCGAACCGGTCGCGCTCGCGGCCGCGCCGTACTTGACCCGCGGCGTCGAGCTCGACGCGTTGCTGGTTGCGATCGTCGACACGATCGTCGATCGACTCGCGGCCGAGCGCGGGACCCTCTACCTCGTCGACGGCCGCACGCGCACGCTCAGCTCGGTCGTCGCTCACCTGCCCGAGCTCGAGCGCATCCGCCTCGACTTCGGCCAGGGCATCGCCGGCACCGTGGCGGCCGAGGGGCGCATCCTCAAGGTCGCGAGCCCGGCCGCCGATCCGCGCTTCGATCCTACCTTCGATCAAAAGACCGGCTTCACCACGCGCTCGATGCTGGCGATCCCGATCCGCGACAGCGCTGGCGAGGTCATCGGCGTGCTGCAGCTGCTCAACGCCGCGCGCGGGCACTTCGACGACGACGACGAGCACGGCGCGATCGTGCTCGCCGCTTCGGCCGGGCAGGTGCTCGAGGCCACCAGCCTCTACGCCGAGCTGCGCGCTCGCGGCCCGCTCGAGCTCGGTCCGCTGGCGTCCGGCGACGAGACCCCGCCGCAGCCGGGCCCGAGCTACACGTTCAACCAGATCGTCGGCGAGTCGCCGGCCATGCAGTCGGTCTATGCGATCGTCCGCAAGGCCGCAGGGACCACCGCCACCGTGCTGATCACCGGCGAGACCGGGACCGGCAAGGAGCTGATCGCCCGGGCGGTGCACGTCAACTCGCAGCGCCGCGCCGGCCCGTTCGTGAAGGTCGACTGCACGACGCTGCCCGAGGCGCTGATCGAGAACGAGCTGTTTGGGCACGAGCGCGGGGCCTTCACCGGGGCCGATCGAGCGACGCACGGCAAGGTCGAGGCCGCCCGCGGCGGGACCTTGTTCATCGACGAGATCGGCGAGCTGCCGCTGGCCGTGCAGGGCAAGCTGCTGCGGGTCCTGCAAGATCGCGAGTTCGAGCGCGTCGGCGGGACCGAGACCATCGTCGCGGACATTCGCGTCATCTGTGCCACGCACCGCGATCTGCCGGCGATGATCGACGCCGGGAGCTTTCGCGAGGATCTCTACTATCGCATCCGCGTGGTCCCGATTCAGCTGCCGCCGCTGCGCGAGCGTGGCCGCGCCGACTTGCTGCGGCTGGTCGAGCACTTCGTCGATCGCTACGCCAAGCGCCACGCTCGATCGATTCGCCGGGTCACCGAGGCCGCGCTCGCGCGCCTGCTCGCCCACCATTTCCCCGGCAACATTCGCGAATTGGAGAACTGCATCGAATCTGCGGTGGTGCTGTGCGACGGCGACACCGTCGACGCCGATGACCTGCCGCTCGTGGCCCGCCGTGGCGCCAGCGGCGGTGGTGTCGGCCCGCGCCTGGGTGATCCCGACGTCACCCTCGCCGAGATCGAGCGAGCCCACATCCGCGCCGTGCTCGATGCATGCGCCAGTAATCAAAGCGAAGCTGCCCGCCGGCTAGGCATCGGCCGCAACACGCTGGCGCGCAAACTGGAATGAATGCGCGAGTCGGAAGCGGCAAATCTATCCAATAGCAACCGGCATATATTCACGCGACAATTTGCCGTCCGCGGGCCTTGCGGCATCGCAGCGTACCGGTGATAGCGTAAGTACGTGCGAGACGAAGAATTGATTGCAGCCATACGAACCGGTGATGGGACCGCACGCGAGCTCCTCGCCAGGCGCTACTACGCCGATCTTTACGCGTACTTTTGCAGCCGCATCGGCCGCGAGGACGCCGAGGATCTGACGCAGGTGACGCTCCTGCACACGGTCGCACGCGTCGAACGATTTCGCGAAGAATCAACGTTCCGACACTATGTATTTTCGGTCGCGCGGCGGGTGTTGTTCGAGCGCCACCGCAAGAGCCAGCGCCGCCTCGACACCGAGGAGCCCGGCAGCGAGCCGCCCGCCATGCAGACCTCGCCGAGCGAACGCATGTTTAGGGCCGAGTTCCGCGAGCAGCTCGTCGACGCGATCGCGTCGCTCCACGATCACTATCGCGTGGTCGTGGATCTCTATCTTCGCGGCGCCGACAACTTCGAGATCGCCAAGGCGCTCGACCTCGAATACAACACCGTTCGCAGCCGGCTCTCGCGTGGGCTCTCGTCCGTCCGTCGCCAGCTCGCGCCCTGGGTCGGATCGCATGCGCGCAAGCACGTGCCCAGCGGGCCCATTTCCACTTCGGCGTAGACGGGCTTAGACGCGTGGCTTCGTAAATTCGAGCACGAACTTGTCGCTGAATTCGCCCCGCGCGGCCCGTTCGGCGTCGCGCCAGGGCAGCGCGTTCCAATCGCGCGTGTCTGCAGGATTGCGAAGAAAATCGGCGCTGCGCGTGAGCTCGAAGCCGGCGGCCTCGAGCTCGCGCACGACCGTGCTCTCCTCGATCCGATGCAAAGTCTCGGAGTCGGCCGCGCCTCGTCCCTCGGCGGCCGAGCTGTCGATGATCACATAGGTCCCGCCGGGTCGAAGCGCTGCGAAAACGTCGGCGTTGTGGGCGGCTCGATCGACGCCCATCCACTCGAAGTCGTGATAGAAGAGCACGTTGACGACGCGATCGAGCGGCTCGATGTCATCCGGGAAGGGATCGTCGAACTCGCGCTCCAGGCCGACCACGTTGGCGTTGATTGGCTTGGCGAGCCGAGCGGTCCAGCCCTCGCGGGCGAAGCGATCGAGCACGAACGTGGTGTTCTGCCCATAGACGCGACCTTCGGGCCCGACGGCGCGGGCGAGCAGCTCGCTGGTGTATCCGAAGCCCGCGCCGAGGTCGGCGACCTTCATCCCCGGT
>DATLLB010000258.1:0-7642 GCA_035538075.1 Enhygromyxa sp. | reverse complement strand
TGGGCAGGTTCGGGATGTTCTGGCCGCCGCCGAACAGCCCGCCGAACGGGTTTTGTCCGCCGAACAGACCGCCGAGCGGACCCTGCCCGCCGAACAGGCCGTAGGGCTGCATGCCGGGGATGTTCTGGCCGAACCCGAGGCCCTGCATGCCCGGGATCTGGCCAATGCCCGGCATGCCGGGGATGTTCTGGCCGATGCCCTGCATGCCGGGCATCCCGAGTTGTCCGTAGCCCATGCCCATACCGAGATTGGGCATTTGACCGAATTGTCCGAACTGGCCGATGTTGAAGGGATTGGTGGGGGTAAATGGTGATCCGAGCATGACTGTGTTTCCTGTGGTGGTGGGTGCTGAAGCGGTGGGTGATCGAGGTGTGTCGGAATCTGTACTGGGCCCGGAGGCCAGAGCGTCTGGCTGGTCGGGCAATTCCTCGAATTTGGACCTGCGGGTCATTTTCTTCGTCATTGTCCGACCTGCAGCGATTCGCCTCGGACACTGGCCGAAATGGCATCGGCCGGGCGTCCTCGTCGATTCGCGAATCGATGTTGAAAGAACGGTGTTCGCGATCGTCGTATCGTCGACGTGGGCCTGCAAACGTCGCCCGTGCGCGTCTTGACCCTCGAGCAGCGAGATTCCAGCATTGGCGGGTCGGGCCAATGTGGAGCGTGAAGCGAAGCGCCGTGCGCCGGGCGAGCGGAGCTCGTCCAAATCAGCGTTGCACCGGATTGACGGGAGGCAGTGTGACCCACGACTGCCTACTAAGTCAAGCGCATGTTGCGTGATTTTAGATTCGGCTTTGGAGATGTTCGCGAGACTTGCTGATTATGCTGGGGCGATTTCGCAGCGGCGATCGTTTGGGCAATTGTGTTGATGTGACTCGCCCGAGAAAGTGCTGCGAAACGCGGTCAAAGTGCATGAATTGGAATGTGCCACTTTGGACCGGCATCGCGACGGTCATCAAACACGGTTCAACGACTTCGCACGGATTGAACGCGCGAAGGATCAAGTCGCCGCTCGGCCCGCCGCGCCGCTGCGCTTCGGACCGAGCGATGATCCAATGTAGACGGGCGAGCTCAGCCGCGACTGGACGCGGCGGCGACCGGGCTGGCGGCGGTGGGCGGACGCAGCAGCGCCGAGATTGCGAGCGCCAGCTGGCGCTTGGCCTGCTCGTTGCCGCGGCCGAACTCCCAGCGACCGGACACGCGCGCCGGGGCGTCGCTCGGGCTCGACAGGTGCAGCTTGGCCACCGCGCCGCCCGGGCCTGCGAACGCGAGCGTGGCCGCGAGCCCGGCCTCGGCCACGCTACTGTCGAGCTTCCAGCCGGCGATCGATCCGTGCTCGAGCCCATGCGTCGCGATGCGCAGCAAGCCGGCCCTGATCGCTGGAGAGAGCTTCGCAGGCGCGAGCTCGACCCAGTCGCGCGGGAGCCCGCGACGCGTCACCAGTCGCTCGTGGCTGGGCGGGGTCACGATCTTGCCGCCGAGCAGCTTGCTCATGCGCTCGAACACGCCGGTCAGCAGCTCGAGCAGCGCGGCCTCGTCGATCTTGGTCCAGCTGCTCGCACGCAGCACGAAGTCGCCGTGCTCCGCGTCGCCGCCTCCGGGCGTGTCGCGGGGCAGGAACAACAGATCGGCCCGACCGCCGCGCTCGTGCACCCACGTCTGCCGGGCCCAGCGATCGAACTCGCTGTCATCGGCGGCGTGGAGGTGCCAGCCGCCGAAGCGCTCGCGGACCATGGCGACCAGCGCGGCGTCGATCTGGTGGATGAAGGTGCGCTGCTCGGGATCGTTGCGACGCAGCCGCTCGCGGCTGACGGGCAGGAACTGCTCGGTGCCGCGGCGCTTGGCGTAGAGCGAGAAGAACCCGTCACAGCGGCGCTCGAACACACACGCGCCGCACGAGTCGAGCTTGATCTTGTCGCTCTTCTTGTCCTCGTACTTGTCCCACGCGATGACCGAGAGCTTGCCCGGACCCTCGGCCGAGACCGTGTAGGTCTTGTTGCCGCCGTGGTGGATGCGGTGGGCCCACTCGGGCAGCTGGCAGAAGGGCAGGTTGCCGACGTTGATGTCGAAGCCGGGTGCCTTGACGTCGAGCTGCTCGAACATCACCTGCATCACGCGCGCGAGGTCGGCGTAGTCGGGCATGATGCCGTCGAGGTAGTCCTCGGTGCGCACGCCCGAGTCGCGCGGGCGGACCATGTCGAGGTGCACCTGGCGGATCGGGTAGCGGGTCACGAAGTCGGGCAGCTCGACCAGCGAGCGGTAATTCTGCTCGACCACGCACATGTTGCAGGTCATCGGCTGACCGAGCGCGGCGAGGGTCTCGATGCCGGCGACGATGCGATCGAACGCGCCAGGCTTCTTGGTCGTGAGGTCGTGGGTCTCGCGGTTCCAGCCCTGAATGCTGATGCGCCAGACCAGCCGGTCCTTGCCCAGCTCCATCACCTTGTCGACGAACGCCTGCTTGTCGAGCCGCGCGCCGTTGGTGAAGATCTCGATGACCTCGAAGCCGAGCTCGAGCGCATACTCGACGGTCGGAAAGAAGGTTGGGTGGATGGTCGGCTCACCACCCATGATCGTGACCTTGGTGATGCCGCGCGCGGCCGCTTCGTCGAATTTGGCCTTGACGTCGGGCAGCGGCGTCGGCTTGGCCATCCGCAGCTCGGTCATCTGCCCGCTCACGCAGAACACACAACGGTTGTTGCACACGTGGCTGAGCTGGATCTCGAAGCGCTCTTTCGGTTCCATGGGACCGCCGGCCGAAGCCACGCCGATGCTATCACGTCGCGGTGATTGGCAGTGGATCGTGGGGGTCCGCCAGCGGGCGCAGCTCGTCGGTGCCGAACAGCTGCTGGTAGGCGGCCCAGGTGGTCGGGCAGACGGCCGCGACCGCACAGGTGGAGCAAGCAGGGGCGAGCGGGCGGACTTCGCGGTGATGGCTGGCGAAGCTCGCGTGCCGGCGGTGGAGATCGACCACCGCGACGTCGACGAATTGCCGGGCGGTCTCGGCCGCGGCGCGATGCTCGGGGTCGAGCTGGCACAGCGGGATCGCTTCGGTCGAGCAGGCGAGCCCGAGCGCGTCGGCGCGATGCAGGGCGGCGCGGATCGAAGGGCCCGCGTGATCGAGGCGCGCGAGCACGTCGGTCCGCCAGCGATCGTCGACGCGGACCGGTCGCGTGAAGTTGAGCTGCACGCGACGCAGACCCAGCTCGGCCGTGCGCTCGACCATCGCCACGAGCTCGTGCAGGTTGGCGGCCAGCACCGCGATGGTCACGAGGTGGCCGAGCTGCGGACGCGCAGCCAGCAGCGCGAGCCCGGCGAGGGTCTGCTCGAAGGCCCCGTGATCGCCGGAGATCGCGTCGTGGGTCTCGGCCGTGGCGCCGAACAGCGCGACCTCGAAGAAGTCGACCCCGGCCGCGACCAGGCGATCGAGGTAGCTCGCGTAGCAGAGCATGCGGCCGTTGGTCTGGATCTGGACGAGCCGATAACCAAGCCGTCGCGCGGCGCGGGCCAGGGCCGGGAGATCCGGTCGCAAGGTTGGTTCGCCGCGCATGATCACCAGCTCGTCACAGCCGCGCTTGCGGGCCGCGACCAGCTCGGCGAGCGCTTGCTCGGGGCTGCGCTCCTCGCTGGCCGGGACGTCGGCGACCGTACAGTGGGCGCAGGCGCTGTTGCAGCGGGTGCCGAGGCGCAGCATCAGGCGGGCCACGGCGGGCATCGTGGCCCTCGGGCTGGCGGCGGTCAAACTGCAGCCGCTGGTTTGTTATCTTCGCTGCCCATGCGAAACCAACCCAGGTTCGAGCGATGAGTTGGACCGAGCGCTTCAGCATCGTCAGCGAGCGGTCGAGCATGCCCGCGAGCATCTGGGCTGAGCTCGAGGAGCACTTCGAGGCGATCGCTCGAGCGAGCGCGGGCGTGCCGAAGCGACCGCGGCTCGAGGTCGACTCCAAGCAGCAGCAGCAGGACGCGAGCATCGCCTGGTTGGCGCGCCTGCGGCACGGCGAGCTGCTCGCGGCGCTCGGCCGACGCGAGCGCGAGGACGCGAGCACTGTCGTGCACCTGCAGGTGGGCGCGGCCGGGGTTGCGATCGTGGGACCGAACGGCGAGCCGCGCCAGGTGGTTGCCGACGCTGACGCGGTGCTGAGCAACGACGCGCTGCTCGACGCGCTGGTCGGGCGCGAGCTGATCGTGGTCGGCGACGCGGGCTCGCTGCTGAAGCTGATCGACGGCGTGCACGAGCGACGCGGCGAGCTGCGCTTCGTGCAGGTGCTGATCGAGATCGTGCCGGCGCTGGCCCAGGCCGTCCGCGTGCTGCAGGAGCGCTTCGGCTGTCCGGTTGGCGAGGTGCTGGCCGAGCCCGGCGGTGGTTGGTTGGCGATCGCGGCTCGGTTCGGCGAGCTGCTCACGCCCGTGCGCGCGCGCGAGGATCTGCATGTCACCAGCCCGACGGGCACCCGCGTCGAGGGTAGCGACTGGGGGGAGCTCGCCACCATGCGCGAGGATCGATCTCGCTCGCTGCGTGTGTGGGCGAGGTGGCAGCGCAGCCGCACGGACGTGCGTGGCCTCCAGCTCGGCGTGCCCGAGGCGCCGCTCGATGCGCGCGGCGATCTGCGGCTCAACGTCCAGGATCTGCACAGCCTGTTCAGCGCGCTGCCGGTGTTCGCGTACAGCTTGCGGCTGGCCGACGGCGATCATCACCTGCGCGTGTCGACGGTTCCCGACGTCGATCTCGAGGAGGTCAAGCGCACGATCGTCGCTGCGATCGGACGCGGGCTCGAGGACATGCCGATCGAGTTCACCGATCCGGGCGTCGACTTCGACGAGCCGCGGGTCGGGGATCTGCGGGTCGGCCATCTCGGTCGGCATGTGCAGGTCGTGTGGGCCGGCGACCCGGATAGCCCGGAGCGCCGGGGCGCGTGGCGGCTGGTGCTGACCAGCGTGGGCGTGAGCCGGCGCGAGAGAGTGCGGCTGCTCGACGGGCGCTCGGGCGAGCCGCTGCGCGACCCACTCGTCGTCGAGGTGCTGGCCGAGATGGACGGCGGGCAGGATGAGCTGCGCGACTGGACGGTGGTGGTCGGCGAGCCGTCCGACGATCGGACCGCGGACGGGTGGATCGTCGAGCTCGCGGCCGACGAGCAGCGCGACGGCATGCTCGTGGCCGGTCGTGATCGCGGCGCCGTCAGCCGGATCGTCGACTTGTTCGCGCGCGGCGTGGTGGTCCCCGAGCTCGCCGAGCTGGTGGTTCGCGGCGTGCACATGCAGCCGTATTCGCGACCGACGCTCGCGGCGGCCGGGTCTCCGAGCGGCGCCGCGCAGCCGCTCTACCTCGACACCCAGCGCTGCAACGGCGCTGGTGATTGCGTGCAGATCTGTCCGACCCGGGCGATCACGATGGTCGAGCAGCGCCCGCACATCGACGCCGCCGCGTGCATTCGCTGCCACCTCTGCAGCGAGCGCTGCGAGCAGCTTGCGTGGCGTACCTACGTCGACGGCGACGCGTTCGTCGAGGGACCCACGCTGGCGCGCGAGGGCGAACGGCTCGCGCAGATCCGTGATCGCGTGCGGCCGCGGGCGCTGACCGGCAAGCTGGTTCAGCCTGTTTCGGTCGGCGCTCCGGCGACGATCCGCCGCAAGCCCACGGTCGTGCTCGGGCTCGCGACGGTGACCTTGATGGAGCACGCGGCCGCGCTGCTGATCGACGGGCAGCTGGTCGCGGGCATCGAGGAGGAGCGCCTCGCTCGGGTCCGGCACTACAGCTTCCAGCATCCGCACAAGCCCGGCGCGTCGCTGTCGTCGGAGACCTGCATGCGGCTCGAGGACGCGTGGCCGCAGCGGTCGATCCAGGCGGTGCTCGACTCCGCCGGCCTGACCATGGACGACGTCGACGTGGTCGCGATCAACGGCATCCCGGCGCGGCTGATCCACAGCTTCACGGGCGGCGCCGGCTGGCGACCGCCGCAGGTGCTGCGCGCCAACTCGGTCGTGTTCGTGCCGCACCACATGTCGCACGCGGCCTCGGTCTACGGGCTCTCGGGCTTCCCCGACGCCTGGATCCTCTCGATCGACGGGCGCGGCGACTACGAGACCGCGACGATCTGGCGGGCAGAGGGTCACGAGCTCGAGATCATCGACGCGGTCCCGTGGCTGCCCGATCGCTCGTTCGGCGGCGTGTACGAGACCGCCACGCGCACGCTCGGGTTCGGCTCGCACGGGCAGGGCTCGACGATGGCGCTCGCGGCCCTCGGCGAGCCGACCATCGACGTGTCCGACTGCATGAGCGTCGCCGACGATGGCACGATCACGCTGTCCGAGTGGGCGGCCGAGAAGCGCTTCGCGCCGTACCAGCGCGGCTATGACGACGAGCTGACCGACGAGCACAAGAACCTCGCAGCCTCGGTTCAGCGCGCGCTCGAGACCACCGTCAGCGAGTACCTCGCCCGCCACGCCGGCGATCTTCGCGGGCAGAACCTCGGCATGTGCGGCGGCGTGGCGCTCAACTGCCGGATGAACGGGACCCTGCGGGCGCGCTTCGAGCCGGCGCAGATGCTGGTCCCGCCGGGAGCCAACGACGCGGGCACGGCGATCGGCGCCGCGATCATCGGTCACCGCGAGCTGACCGGCGAGCTGCCGCGGCTCGACTTCGGCCACACGCACATCGGCCCGGCGTGGTCGGACGAATCGATCGCGCGTAGCCTCGAGCGCATGCGGGTGCCGTTCCAGCGGCTGCGCGACGTCGGCTCGCAGACCGCCGAGCTGATCGCCGCCGGCAAGATCGTGTGCTGGTTTCAGGGCCCGATGGAGTTTGGTCCGCGGGCGCTCGGCGGGCGCAGCATCGTCGCCGATCCGCGCCGCGACGATCTCAAGCCGCGGCTCAACGCGATCAAGTCGCGGCAGTCGTGGCGGCCGTTCGGGCCCTCGGTCCTGGCCGGTCGCCAGCACGAGTGGTTCACGCACGACTGGGACAGCCGCTTCATGCTGTTCGCCGTCGACGTGCGGCCGGAGAAGCGCGGGCAGATCCCGGTGGTCGTGCACTACGACGGCAGCACGCGGCCGCAGGTGGTGCACCGCGAGCACCACGGCCGCTACCATGATCTGATCAGCGCGTTCGATCGCCTGACCGGCGTGCCGATGGTCGTCAACACCAGCTTCAACCGCGGCGGCGAGCCGATCGTCTGCAACCCGGCCGAGGCGCTGCGCAGCTTCGCGGGGCTGGGCGCCGACGCGATCGTGCTCGGCGACTGCCTGGTGCGGCGCGAGCTGCTGCGCAAGCGCTGATGCGACGACGCTTCGAGCTCGACGGGCCCTACGATCTCTCGCGCAGCTTGCTGCTCGGAGATCACGGGCGTCGGAATCCCACGCTCTCGTGGGCGACGCCCGAGCGGCTGCTGCGTGCGAGTCGAACGCCCGAGGGCGCGGTCACGGTCGCGCTCGAGCGCGAGCAGGGGGCGCTCGAGGCCGAGGCGTGGGGGCCAGGCGCGGCGTGGTTGCTCGACGCACTGCCGAGGTTGCTCGGGCTCGACGATCGTCCGCCGCGCTTCGACGGCCGGCTCGGTCGAGTGCAGCGCGAGCTGCCTGGGGTTCGGGTCACGCGGGCGGTCGATCTGTTCGAGCTGCTGACCAGCTACGTGATCCGCCAGCGCGTGGC
>DATLLB010000257.1:0-12123 GCA_035538075.1 Enhygromyxa sp. | reverse complement strand
CTCGATCGTCCCACGCTCGGCGATCCGCTCCCTGCGGTCACGCTGTCCGGCCACTTCGACGCGGCTTCGGGCGAGCTCGTGCGCAACGTCGTCACGGCCGACGGTCGCGATCTGCTGCTCGCCGATCAGCTCGCGATGCCTTCGCTGGCGCCGTACCTGCGCTACCCGGCCCCGGTGATGACCGTCGGCCGTGACGACGTTGCGCACGAGCTCGCCCGAAGCCGCGTCGAAGTGGCCGGACAGCGTGACCGCAGGGAGCGGATCGCCGAGCGTGGGACGATCGAGGGCCAGCAGCGCCGCGGTCTGAGTGCCGAAGCTGCTCGCCCACGCGGCGTGGGCCGCCTGGCCGGCCGCGAACCCGGCGTCGGCGGTGAGCAGCAACAGCAGCGAGTAGCGAGGCGGGGTGCTGCGGCGGCTCCAGTCGGCGAGCTGCGCGAACGCGGCCAGAGTCGCGAGCAAGCGCAGCGCGTCGATCTCGATCGTGGCGGGGTTGGGCGTGTCCCACGGACAGGTCAGCACCACCGCTTCGTCGGGGCGCTCGCGACCGGTGACGCGGGCGAGGATGTCGTGGGTCTCGAACGCGTACTGCCGGGTCGCGAGCGCCACGTCGAGCACCCAGCCTTGCTGGCTCTGCGCGGCTTCGATCGCGGCGCGACCTTCGGCTCCGAGCACGCCCTCGATCAGCATCGCTTCGTCGTAAGTGCCGGGTCGCCGGACTTGCCGCTGCCAGGCCTGGCGAAAGCGTTCGATGGTCGCTGCGTCGGCGTTGGACAGCAGCAGGCACCCGATCGCCCCGGCGTCGCGGACTCCGGCGAACAGCAGATCGACGCGCGCAGCCGCGTCGCGGGCGGTGAGGTCGAGCTCCTTGGGCGCACGCAGCAGCGCGACGCGGCCGGTGTAGCTATCGCCCGCGAGCGGGGTGGCGTCGCGCAGCGCCGCGACCAGCAGGTTGCGGTGCGGCAGCGCGTAGCCGCGCTGGCGAAAGGCACCGAGCTCGGCCAGCTCGACCGGAGTCGCGGTCGGCTCGGTGTCGCTAGGCGTCGCCGCTCGCTCGGGTCGCAGCGTGACTCGGGGCGCGGCGCCGGTCGGCTCGATGATGTCGAGCGGGACCGGCAGCAGCCAGCCGCCGCGGTTGCCGGCCGGCTCGAGCCCGAAGCTGCGCAGCGTGGCGAGCAGGTGCGTGACCGCGTTGCGATGCTCGAACGGACGCTCGCGCAGCTCGCCGGTGAGCAGCAGCGGGTACAGGCGGTCGAGCAGCTGATCGGTCATCGCCCGCAGCGTGGTCTCGGCGTCGTCGAGCTGATCGGGGATCTGCGGCGGTCGATCGGGGAACCACAGCGGGCGCTCTTCGGTCGACGGCGGCAGGCCGAGGATCGGCTCGATCTTGCAGCCGCCGAGCGAGAGCGCGGTCAGGCCCCCGAGCGTGCGCACGAACTCGCGGCGGCTGGGCCTGCTCATGCGCCGAGCTCCTCGGTGGATGGTTCGTCGACGCGCTCGCGCGCGGCGGTGGTGAGCTCGAGCAGCAGCGCTCGCAGGTGTCGCTCGACGTCGGCGGCCGAGGTCGCAGCCCAGGTGTCGAGGCGCACCTCGACGCGGCCGGCCTCGCTGTCGAACACCAGGCGCGGCTCGGTGCCGGCGCGGCGGAACGGCGAGAGCCACAGCGCGCGACGCAGACGCTCGAGCGAGCGATCGTCGAACTCGGGCCCGACGGGCACGCGCGCCTCGATCGGCACGGCGGCGTGACGGCTGCCGACGGTCACGGCCTCGCGCTCGAAGTCGGCGGCCGGGACGTGGGTGATGCCGCCGTCGACCGTGCGCAGGCTGACGCGCAACAGGCCGATGTCGCGGACCGTGCCTTCGAGCGCGCCGATCGTGACCAGATCGCCCTCGCGCAGGCGCGAGCGTGTGGCCAGCGAGATGCCGCTCGCGAGGTTGCGCAGCTGCATCGGCGCGATCAGTCCGGCCAGCGCGAGCGTGACGATCGTGGCCGTGAGCCCGAGCATCGGCGCGCGGGTGATCAGCCGGCCGAACAGGCCCGCGAATCCGATCAGCAGGCCGACGATCCGCATCGCGCTGGCCAGCAGGCCGAGCCGGCGACGGGGATCCTTGCCCAGCCGCCAAGCGGTGCGCACGACCGCAGGGCCGCCCCACGCCAGCGCCCAGGCGACGGCGATCACGAACACGCACCAGACCAGCACGCCGAACGGCGAGAGCGAGATCAGCTCGTCGAGCTCGGCGAGCAGGCGGCCGCCGAGGCTCGGCTCGGGTGGCAGCAGCGGCGGGGCGATCACGCGTCCTCCTGGTGAAAGACCGCGAGCTCGACGAGCTCGGGGGTCAACACGTCGCGCACGCGAGCCGGGCACGCGTACGCGCCGTGCTCGTCCTGGGTGAGCAGCTCGGCGGTGAGCAGGAAGTGCAGCCAGCGATCGAGCTCGTCGCTCTCGCGGCGCAAGGCCGCGGCCAGCTGCTCGCGCTCGCTCGGGCCGAAGCGCAGCACCAAGGCCAGCAGCGCCAGCGCGGTGCTCGGCAGCTGGCGCAGGAACGGCAGCGCGCGGGTGCGAGCCAGCGGCTCGAGCATCAGCGTCTGCTCCTGGATCGTGCCTGCGCGACACCACTCGGTCAGCGCCGCGCGGAGGTTGCCGCCGCTCTCGCGCGCGAGCGCGGTGAAGAAGCGACGCTGCTGTCCGCCCGGCTCGCGGCCGAGCGCGCGCGCGAGCAAGCGCTGGGCAGGGCTGAGCGGGAACGCGAGCTCGAGGTGACTGATCCGGTGGCGAGCGAGGATCGCCGCGGCCAGCTCCTCGCCGTCGAGGCGGCCGAGCACCACCCGCTCGGCGAAGCCGACCCGCAGCGGCCAGTGGCGGGCGAGCAGCTGCTGCAGCTCGCGCTGGGTTGCGACCAGCCAGAAGCTGCTCGCGGCCGTGCGGGCGATCAGCCGGGCGAGCAGCTCGAGCTCGTCGATCGCTCGGTGATCGAGCGGCAGGCGACGCTCGAGATCGTCGATCACGATCACGCGCGGGCGATCGAGCAGCCGCCGAACCACCGCGTCGAGCTGCGCGGCGCAGTGCAGCTCGGCGGCCAAGCTGACCAGGAAGCCGTCGCGCTGCTCGGGCAGCCACAGGGTCTCGCGGGTGGCCAGCTTGAGCGCGGCGACGTTGAGCAGCGAGGTCTTGCCGCTGCCGGGTCCGCCGACGACCAGCAGCGCGTTGGCGGTGCGGTGCTGCTGCCAGTGGCGCTCGGCCTTGCCGATCGTGCGCAGCACCTCGCGGTTGGCGACGAAGAAGCGAGGGTCGCGGATCGGCTGATCGGCGAACAAGTTGGCGTACTCGCGCGAGATTCGGGGCGCAGCGTCGAGCTCGACCAGCTTGGCGATCGCGGCGGCGGTCGGCAGGTCGCGGCCCGATCGCAGGCGATAGTCGTTGGTCAGCGCCGCGGTCAGCTCGCGCGCTCGCTCGCGCAGCGTGGCCCACAGCTCGAGCGCTCGCTCGCGCAGACGGGCGAGCTCGCGGCCGACCTGACGCTTGGCGCGATCGGTCCGGCGCGAGACCCAGCGCGCTGTTTCGCCTTCACCGGTCGCGTCGTGCAGGGCGGTCGAGAGCCGATCGCCGAGCCCGTCGAACTCCGCGGCGATCGTCACGGCCGCGCGCCCGAGCGCGTCGACGGTCTCGCCGAGCAGCTCCTCGCAGCGCGCCTGCACGCGCTCGAGCCCGGCGCGGAGGTTGTCGAGCGTCGCCTCCTTGCTGTCTTGTCGGCGATAGACCTCGGTGAGCAGCTCGACGTCGCCGACCATCGCGGCTGCGGCCGTCTGCGCGTCGGAGACCAGCCGCGCGGCGTTCTCGAGCTCGCGCTCGGTCGCGGGCAGCAGACGTCCGGCGATCTCACCGTCGATCAGCTCGCGGACGTCGACCTCGTGCGTGCGGATGGCCGCCGGGATCGTGGCCACGACCACCAGCTCGGGACCGACCAGGACCTTGGCCCCGGTGTCGCGCGCCGCAGCCTCGCGCAGCGCCTGCTGGATGGCCTTGCTGTCGCTCGCTCGACGCAGGCGCTGCTCGATCTGCCGCAGGCGCTTGCTGGCCGGTTTGGGCAGCAGCCCGAGCGCGCGCGTGGAGATGGCGTCGAGCTGCTGCTCGTCGAGCGCATCCTTCTTGCCGTCGAGCTCGTCGCGGATGGTGCGGAGCCGACGAGCGAAGGCGCCGAGCTCCTCCTCGACCGCGAGCTTGGCCGCGAGCAGATCGTCGGCGCTGTCGCGGCTGGCTGCGAGCCGATCGTCGAGCCGACGGATCCGCGCCGAGACCTCGACCGTCTGCCAGCACGCGTCGATGACCATCGGCCAGTGCTGGGCCTCGCTCAGCAGCGTGCCGAGCTCGCGCTCGATGCCGGTCGCCGCCTCGCCGAAGTCGAGCTGACGGACCGACATCTCGGGCGAGTCGATCCGCGCGAGCAGCATCCGCATGCGCTGGCTGCCGGCGTCGAGCACCCCGGCGACGATCGCCGCGGCCCGGGCCTCGAGCTCGGCGAGCTGCAGCGCGAGCGTCTCGCGGACGTCGGCAGGATCGAGGGTCCCGGCCAGTCGTCGGCGCAGCGTGTCGGCGAGCGCGGCCAAGACCCGCCACGTGCCGATGCGTCTGGTCGCGCGGCTGCCCAGCTTGGCCGCGATCCGCCGCGCTCGCGTGCGAAGCCGTCGCAGCGGTGGCGCACGCTCGTCGATCTCCAGCCAGCGTGGCTCGAGTGGCACGCGCGAGCTGACCTCGAGGTGCTGGGGATGGTTGGCGGCGGCCTCGAACAAGGCCGCGAGCGAGTTGGCCAGCGCCGCAGCGTCGCTGCGCGGCGGACTCTCGGCGAGCGCCGTGATCTCGGCGATCGACTCGGGATCGAGGTTGGCGAACGCGCGGCGGCGCAGCGCAATCCAGGGCCCGATCCGCGCGCGCACGCCCGCGTCGAGCTCGGTTGCGATCAGCTGGCGCAGCGTCGCGAGCCGAGCCTCGAGCTCGGGGCTCAGCGGCTCGAGAGCCAGCGCGCGCTCGCCCGAGTCCGCTTGCTCGCCGACCGCGATCTCGTCCTGGCCTGGCTCGCCCGGCAGCTCGCCCGCGCGCCGGAGGCCGGTGCGCAGCGCGACCGGGCCGACGAACAAGTTGAGCGCGACCACGGCGGTGCCGAGCGTGTTGATGTGCGCCTCGAACATCGACAGCGAGTGCGCCGCGACGCCGACCAGCCCGAGCGTCACCCCGGCCTGCGGCAGGTACGAGAACCACGCGTTGTCGGCCACCTTCGGCTGCTCGCCGCCGATGCGGTTGCCGATCTTGGCCGACACATAGAACCCGACCGCGCGGACCGTGAACAGCAAGAGCGCGAGCGGCAGGATCTCGAGCGTCGCGCCGAGGTCGAGCGAGGCCGCGCGCACGGTGAAGAACACCACGAACACCGGCAGCGAGACCAACGCGAGCGGCGGGTGCAGGTCGTGCTCGAACTCCGAGAAGTTGCGGACCACGAACCCGGCCGTGATGAACACCAGCAGCGGCTCGAGCTCGAACGAGTGCGCGACCTCGGCCACGACCAGCACCAGCGCGGCCACGAACAGCAGCATCTCGGCCTTGATCCAGCGCAGGTAGGCGATCAGCAGCAGCCCGACCACGCCGCCCGCGACGATCTCCAGCGCCAGGTGGCCGGCCACGTGCAACATCACCGAGCCCGCATCACCGCCGCCGCCGACCAGCGACTGGGTCGCGGCGATCGCGATCGCGAGCAGCACGACCACGACCAGATCCTTGAACACGGCCGCGCCGAGCACCAGCTCCGAGAGCCGCCCCTTCGCGCCGGTCTCGGACAGGATCGCCAGCGAGATCGACGGCGAGGTCCCGACCGACAAGGCCGCGAACACCAGCGCGAGCCCGATCACCTCCGCGTCGGTGCTGAGCCCGAGCGGATGGAAGAACAGCTCGACGCCGAGGAACGCGAGCCCGACCGCGGGCGCGGCGATCAACACCTTCGCGCCGGTCGTCGCCAGCAGCGTCCGCGCCAGCCGACCGAGCGCCCTGTACTCGAGCTCGAGCCCGGCCGTCAGCGCGATCAGGCCGAGCGCGAGGGTGTTGAACATCCCCATCTGCTCGACCACCGCTTCGGACAGGATCCCGCCCGCGTGGGGCCCGAGCACCAGGCCCGAGAGGATGTAACCGGTGACCTTCGGCAGCCCGACGCGGGCGAGCAGCTCGGCGAGCGCGAACGAGGCGAGGATCACGAAGCCGATCGCCGCGAGCGTCAGCGGGTCGGCGCCGCCGAGGTCCTCGACCTCGAGCAGGCGCAGGCCGACCATCATGGCCAGCAGCGCGAGCACGACGACGATCCGCTTCATCGCCGCCACAGCTCCGGTGAGAAGATGCTGAGCAGGACGAACAGCTCGAGCCGGCCGGCGACCATGCAGGCCGACAGCGCGAGCTTGCCGAGCGCCGGGACCCCGCCGAAGTTCATCGTCGGCCCGAGCTCACCCAGCCCGGGGCCCACGCTCGACAGGCACGCGACCGTCCCGCTCATCGCCTCGATCAGCGGCAGGTCGAGCGTGACCAGCAGCAGCGAGGTCGCGGCGAAGATCACCATGTAGGTGACGAAGAACACCATCACGCCGGAGATCACCGTCGGCGGGATCGAGGTCTTCCCGAGCTTGATGGTCTCGACCACGTTGGGCGCGGCCATCGAGCGCAGCTCGCGAGCCACGACCTTGATCAGCAGGAGCACGCGCACGGCCTTCATGCCGCCCGAGGTCGAGCCCGCGCAGCCGCCCATGAACATGGTCAGGAACAGCAGGAAGCGACACACGTTCGGATAGGTGTCGAAGTCCTCGGTCATGAACCCGGTGGTGGTCGTGGTCGACACCACCTGGAACGACGAGAAGCGCAGCGCCTCGCCGACCGAGGGGTGCTCGGGCCAGATCGACGCGGCGATGACCAGGATCACCAGCGCGTTGACGCCCAGGTAGAAGCGCGTCTCCGGGTTCTCGTACAGCTCGCGCCAGCGCCCGCGCGCGACCGAGTAGTAGAGCCCGAAGTTGAGGCCCGCGATCAGCATGAACGCGGCGGTGATCCAGTCGAGCGCCGCGCTCTGGTAGTGGCCGATGCTGGCGGCCTTGGTCGAGAAGCCGCCGGTCCCGAGCGTCGACATCGCGTGGCAGAACGCGTCGAACAGCGGCATGCCGAACGCGACCATCAACAGCGTGCACAGCAGCGTGAGCCCGCCGTAGATCCACCACAGCGCGACCGCGGTCTGCTTGATGCGCGGGCGCAGGCCCTCGCTGGTCGGGCCCGGCACCTCGTTGCGAAACAGCTGCTTGGCCCCGACCCCGAGCTGCGGGAACACGGCCACGAACAGCACCACGATCCCCATGCCGCCGATCCAGTGCATCTCGCAGCGCCACAGGTTGGTCGCGCGCGTGAACTCCTCGACGTTGGCCGCGACCGTGGCCCCGGTGGTCGTGAAGCCCGAGGCCGACTCGAAGATCGCGCCCGCCGGATCGAGCGAGCCCTCGAGCACGAAGGGCAGGCCGCCGAACAGGGTCATCAACGTCCAGATCAGCGCGACCACGCCGATCGCGTCCTTGCGGTGGATCTCGTCGCCCTGCGCGCGACCGAGGCGACGCAGCAGCGCCGCGAGCAGCCCGCACGAGAGCGCCGAGATCAGGTACGCGTAGGCGCTCTCCAAGTCGCCGTCGTAGAGCCCGAGCGCGAGCGGAGCGAGCATGGTCGCGGCCACGATCGCCAGCAGCGGCGCCGCGAGCTTGGCCACGGCCCTTGGATTCACTTGCCCACCCCCAGCGGCTTGCGCAGCGCCTTCTCGAGCATCGGCACGCGCCCGCCCGGCAGCGCGACCACCAGCACGTCGTCGACCGCCAGCGTCGCGCGAGGCTTGGGCGTGCTGACCTCGCGGCCGGCGATCGAAAGCGGGATCGCACCCGGCGGCAGCGGGATGTCGGCCAGCCGCAGCCCCGCGACGGCCGGCCGCAGCTCGACCACGTCGACCGCGAGCTCGTGCAGGTTGTGCTTGCCGATGATGATCCCCCGCGGCAGCAAGCCCTGGATCACCTGCGCGATGGTCTCGTGCGGGCTCACGGTCCCGGTCACGCCCAGGTGCGAGTACACGCCCGCGTAGCCGGGTCGGTGCACGAGCGCGAACACGTGATCGATGCCGAGCTCGCGCCCGAGCAGCGACGTCATCAGGTTGGCTTCGTCGGAGCCGGTCACGGCCAGCAGCGCATCGGCGCGACCGACCTGCTCGTCGCGCAGGAACGCGATGTTGGTCCCATCGCCATGCAGCACCTGCACGTCGTGGAGCTGCTCGGCCAGCGCCCAGCAGCGCGGTCGGTCGCGCTCGATCAAGCGATCCAGCAGGTTGCGCGGCCCGAGCAGGCTGGCCAGCTGCAGACCCACGTCCCCGCCGCCGACGATCGTCGAGCGCAGCTCGCCGGCCGCGGGCGTGAGCTGATGCAGCAGCTCGAGCAGCACGAGCGGACGCGCGGCCAGCAGCGCGATGTCACCGAGCTCGGCGTGCTCGACCTCGGCGACCGGACGCAGCTGCCCGGCGCGGACGATCGCGCGGATCGGATCGGGCCAGCTGGTCGCCCGCGCGCGCGAGCGAGTCAGCAGCGGCGAGTCCTCGCCGATCACATGGCTGGCGATCTGCACGAGCCCGGCCGCGCACGGCAGCACCTGCCGCGCCCGAATGCCCGCGAGCATGCGCAGCAGCTCGACGCCGACCAGACGGCTCGCACACAGCGAGGCCTCGATCCCGAGCACGCCGACCTCGATCCCGCGATCGCCTTCATAGAACGCCGGATCGTCGACCCGCGCGACCGTGCGTGCGGCCCCGAGCTCGCGGGCCAGCGCCGCGCTCAGCAGGTTGATCGAGTCGTTGGGCGTGACCGCGATGACCAGGTCGGCGCGCTGGACCTCGGCCTTGCGCAGGACCGAGCGATGGGTCCCGTTGCCGACCAGCGTCAGCGCGTCGAGGCCCTCCTCCGCGTCGGCCAGCTCGCGCCCGTCGACGTCGATCAGGATCAGCTCGGCCTCGTGCTGCAGCGAGCGTCCGAGGTGACGGCCGACCTCGCCGGCGCCGATGATCACGATCCTCACGGGTGCACCTCCTCGGGTTCTTTGGCGGGCTCGGGCTCGGGTGCGGGCTCGGATTCAGGCCGGACGTCGGCGCGCGGCCGAATGGCGCCGGCGTTGGCCAGCACCCGCCGCAGCGTGCTCACGGCGAACAAGTCGGTGATCAGCATCGGCACCAGCACGGCCGTCAGCACGATGTGCCCGCGCTCGGGGTGCCCTTGCGCGTAGCTCAGCGCGATCGCAGCCGCGAGCGAGCCCTGCCCGATCAGGCCGCCGCCGATCCGCCGAAACTCGACGCCGTGCACGAAGGTCGACACCGCGAAGCGCGAGGCCAGCAACCGACTACCCACGCGCGCGAGCAAGTACGCGGCCGGGATCAGCCACATCCAGCCCGACACTGGCCGCCAAGCGATGCCCGCGAACACCAGCAGCAGGATCGACGCCGGCCGCTTGAGCCGATCCAAGTTGTCGCGCAGGTGCACGCCGTGGGCCGAGGTCGCGGCCACCGTCAGCCCGGCGACGAGGTTGACGAACAGCGGCGACACACCCAGCGCCGCGCCGATGCCCGCCGCGAAGATCACGACCCCGAGCGTGGCCAAGTACAGCCGCAGATCATCTTCTTCGCCGCCGATGAAGATCGTGAACAACAGCCCGGTCAGCGCCCCCGCGCACGCGGTCAGCCCGGCCCACTCGACCAGGCTCAGGCCATAGCCGCCGGCCGCCTCGACCGCGCGATCGCCCGCCAACGCAAACCCGAACAGCAGGATCGCCATCACCTGCCCCGCGCTCGCGATGTCGCGCAACAGCACGACCGACGGCCCCTCCGCTTTCCAGCGCTCGGTCACCGACTCGATCGCCGTCGACGAAGCGATCGCTGCGGCCCCACCCAGCGTCAGCGCCAGCCACAACGCCTCTTGCGAGGCCCACAGCTGGTAGAGCCGCACGCCGTCGGTCCACACCGGGATCGCGAACATCGGCGTCGGATCGTGCAGGTACTGCGGCTGCAACCACTGCAGCAGCGCCAGCGTGGTCACGCCCACCGTCAGCGACACCAGCAAGCCCGCGACCGAGCCGGCCAAGAAGTGCTCGAAGCGTCGCAGCGCCTCGCGGGCGTGCAGCCCGACCATGAAGCCCGTCAGCCCGAGCAGCAGCGTGACCAGCAGATCGAGCGACGCCAGCGTCTCCTCGGCGATCAGCCCGAACGGCATCAGCGGGCCGATCAGCACGCCCACGACCGCGTACTCGATGCCCGACACCAGCGCGACCCGCTCGGCATAGCGGTGCAGGAGGCGGCTGACCACGAACGCGGAGACGATCAGCGCGACGAGGACGAGGGTGGTGTTGTCGCTCACGGGCTGCGGCGCTCACGACACCACAGCACGGCGCGGCGGGCAACCCATGCCGAACCCTCGTCAGCGAGCTTACGCGTTGCTCAGATCGACGGTGCGCACACCAGCACGTTCGTGCAGCGATCGATACCAGCCCACCGTCGCGCGGGTGCGATCGGCGAGGCTTCGGCATCCCCACACGAGACACAAGGTGCTGCGCGTCGTCGCTCGGGTCTTCGTGCGCTGGCTGTCCTTGACCGGGTTCGCGCTCGCGCCCGCGGCATCGAACAGACACACGAGCCCGTCGAGTCGCATCGCTTGACCAGCCGGGTTGAACACGTAGCTCGTCTCGGGCTCGGCGATCGCGATGCGCAGCGGCGGCTCGACCAGCGCGAGGTCGACCACGCTGATCGGCAGCCCGCTGTGAAGCGAGGTCACGTTGCACAGATCGACCGCCAGGTTGATCGACCCGAGCGAGCCCTCGGTGGCCGCGCGCTGCAGGAACTCGCTGGCCGGCTTGCTGCGCCCCGAGGGCTTGAAGCCGCCGTGCCGCAAGAGTTCGCGCACGGCCTTGCGCACGTGCTCGTCGGGCGGGGTCAGCGGACTCTCGGCGTCGAGGCGCAGCCCGGCGCGCAGCCAATCGGGCGAAGGGCAGCGTTCGAGCGCGTCCGGCAGCTCCGCGACGAACGCCTCGAGCTGCAGCAGCGGATGGTCGATGACGCTCAGTTCGGTCACGCGCGCGAGAATACCCGGTTCGACACGGTCTCCCAGCCGTGCTACCCGGGCGCTTTCGTCAGCCGTCCGTCAGAAGTCCGAATGTCCGAAGTCGATCCATTTTCCGCCGTACCCGCGCCATTAGCCGCCGCCATGCGCGAGCGTGGCTTCACGCAGCTCACCAAGATCCAGGAGGCCGTGCTCGAGCATGGCCAAGACAGCGCCAACTTGCGGATGTCGTCGGAGACCGGCTCGGGCAAGACCCTCGCAATCGGCCTCGTGCTCGCCGACTCGCTCCTGCAACCCGCGACCGGCAAGCGCAAGGGCCCGCTCGCGTTGTGCATCACGCCCACCCGCGAGCTCGCCGTGCAAGTCTGCGGCGAGCTGACTTGGCTATACGAGAAGGTGCCGGGGATCGGCATCGAGGTCGTGACCGGCGGCATCGACATTCGTGGCGATCGCAAGCGGCTCGCCAAGCGCCCGCAGATCCTGGTTGCGACGCCTGGTCGCTTGCTCGATCACATCCGCGCGGGCGCGGTCGACTGCAGCGAGGTCGCCCACGTCGTGCTCGACGAGGCCGATCGCATGCTCGACATGGGCTTTCGCGACGAGCTCGACGCGATCGTGGCCGAGCTGCCCGAGCAGCGCCGCAGCCACCTCGTGTCCGCGACCTTTCCTCGCGCTGTAAAGGATCTCGCCCGGCGCTTCCAGGGCGAGGCCGTGCGCATCGAGGGCACCAGCCTCGGCGCACCCAACCAGGGCATCGAGACGACGGCCTACATGGTCTCGCCGCACAACCTCTATCCCGCGCTCGTCAACCTGCTGCTGCTCGCCCACGGCCGCCGCTGCCTGGTGTTCGTCAAGCGCCGCGTCGACGCGGCCGAGCTCTCCTCCAAGCTGGCCGGCGACGTCGGTGGCAATCAGGGTGTTGACGATGCCGTGCCGGAAGGCCTCGAGCGTGCGCGTGCGCTGGGCCTGGCTGAGATCGC
>DATLLB010000256.1:0-6194 GCA_035538075.1 Enhygromyxa sp. | reverse complement strand
CGGAGACCGGCGACGGAGACGGTGACGGCGATCCGGAGACCGGCGACGGCGACGGCGATCCAAGCTGTCCGATCGGCAGTGAAGGCTGCCCGTGCACGATGGGCGGCGGCTGTGATCCGGGCCTGGTTTGCGAGGTCGGCGTGTGCACGCCCGGCGATCCGACCGGCGACGGCGACGGGGATCCGAGCGGCGATGGCGACGGCGATGGCGATGGCGATGGCGATGGCGATGGAGACGGCGATGGCGACGGCGATCCCAACATGGCCTGCGCCGGCGACGAGTTCATCGAGATCGAGGCCGAGGCCGCCGACGAGATCGAGGGTTGGGTCGAGCAGGTGAGCATGCTCGGCGAGGACGTGGTCCTCGCGTGGGACAACCAGACCGAGGACGCGTACGCGACCTGGAACATCGACGTGCCCTGCGAAGACACCTGGCACGTATGGGTGCGCGGCATCAATGCGGGTCAAGCCGACTCGTACTTCGCGATGGTGGACGGGCAGCCGGAGCCCGCGGCGATCTTCGAGATCGGCTGCGATCAGGGGCCCCAGCAGGCGGCCTACGAGTGGCGCGAGCTCAACTGGCGCGACCAGAACGCGCCGGGCTGCGAGTACGTCGAGGATCCGTGGGTGCAGAACTGGACCGCCGGCGTCCACTCGCTCACGCTCATGTACCGCGCGAACGAGGGCTACGCGATCTCCAAGCTGTGGATCACCAACACGAGTCAGACCCCGCCCTGACCGAGGCGGACCTCGAGGCGCTCGGCGAGCTGGCCGAGCGCCTCGGTCTGCTTCGCCTCGGCGCCGTCGATCTCGCCCACCCTGGTTTTGCCCCGGCCCGCGCTGCTCTGCAGCGCTATCTCGAGCGCGGCGCCGAAGGAGAGATGCAGTTTGTTCGGCGCACCGCAGAGGTGCGCGCCGATCCTCGCGCGATGCTGCCGGGCGCACGCTCGGCCCTGGTCGCGCTGGTGCCCTACGGCGGCGAGGCCGGGCCGATCGCCCGCTACGCACAATGGGCCGATTATCACACCGAGCTGCATCACCGACTGCAGCGCCTCGCCGACGCGCTGAATGAACGGCAGCCCAACGTCGAGACGCTGATCTGCGTGGACACCAAGCCGGTGCTCGAGCGCTCGGTCGCCACGCTCGCCGGGCTCGGGTTCCTCGGCAAGCACGGCTGCCTGATCAGCCCTGGGCTCGGCAGCTACGTGTTGATCGGCGTGCTGCTGACAACCGCGCGCTGGCTCGGCGACGATCGTGGCCCGAGCGGTGACACGCCGTGGGCGGCGTGCGGGAGCTGTCGGCTGTGCCTCGACGCGTGCCCGACCGGCGCCTTCGATGGCCCGGGTGTGCTCGATCCGCGGCGCTGCATCTCCTATCTGACGATCGAGCATCGCGGCCCGATCGCCGAGTCGCTGGCCGAGCGCATGGGCGAACGCGTGGCCGGCTGTGACGTGTGCCAGGAGGTCTGCCCCTACAACCGCTCGCACGCGCGCGAGCAGAGGATCCCGCTGGCGGCTTGGTTGCCGCCGCCTCCAGGCCGGCCACGCACGCCCGAGCTCGAGCGCCTGGTCAACATCGGCAACAACCAACACCGCCAGTTCGTCAAGCACACGCCGCTGACTCGGATCCCTCGCAAGGCCCTGCGACGCAACGCGATCGTGGCGCTCGGCAATCGTGCGGGGCCGGTCAGCGCGGCCGAGCTCGCGGCGCTGCGCGAGGCGGCGGCGGATCCTTCACCCGAGCTGGCCGAGCTCGCACGCTGGGCGGCGGCGCGGCGTGGCGCGAGCTTGGAGTAGGGCTCGATGCTGCGACGCGATCTGCTGCTGTTGGGTGTGAGCGGCGTGGTGCTTGGCTGTCGACGCGCGCGCGAGCCCGACCCGAGCGACGGCGAGCAACACCACGCGCTCGGATCCCTCGCCGCGATCCCGGTCGAGTCGCGCCCTGCGTTCGACGTGTCCGTGCATCGCCCCGCGCCGGCCAAGCTCCCGAGCGACGGCGAGCCGCCGCAGACCTACGCGGACTTCCTCGCCGAACGACCCGCGCGTCCGGGCCCGCACGATCGCACGCTCGCGATCTTGCCGATCGGCGAGTACCCGCGCGGCTTTGTGGTCGAGTACGAGCGCACGCACCTGGTCCGCAGCCCCGAGCCTGCGCTGCTCGGGCGCTTCTGCGAGGCCTGGTTCGGCCTGCCCGTGCGGATCTTGCCCGCGCTGAGCGACGCCACGCTCGAGCGCATGGCCGCGCGCGAGCGCGACGGTCGACGGCAGCTCGACGCTCAGTCGCTGCTGGTCTGGCTGGCGACGATGCTGCCGCGCGACTGCTTTTGCATGGTGGCGCTGACGCTCGAGGATCTCTACGAACCCGGGGCCGCCCACGTGTTCGGGCTGGCTTCCCTGCACACGCGCGTGGCCGTGCACAGCATGCTGCGCTACGACCCCGGCTTCGAGAACGCCGACGCGCGCTCGCCCGAGTTCGAGCGCACGATCCTGCGCCGAGCGCTGCGCGTGGTCGTGCACGAGACCGCCCACATGTTGGGCCTGCGGCATTGCGTGCACTTTGCATGCGTCATGAACCCAACCGCCGGCATCGCCGATCTCGACGCGCTGCCGCTCGACCTGTGCCCGGTGTGCCTGCGCAAGCTCGGGTCGGCCACCGGTGTCTCGTTGGCGTCGCGCTGGCGAGGGCTCGCCGAGCTCGCGCAGACGCTCGAGCTGGAGGAGCTCGGCTGGTATCGCGAGCGCCTCGCCGCGATGAGCCTGCCGCGCCCAGCCGAGCCGTGAATGTGACAATCCAACGGTTGCCGATCGTGGACGTCGTACCTCACGGTGCGCAGCGAGAGAATCGCTGCACCGGGTGGCATCGCTTGAACGATCGACATGTTCGACATAGACCGCCGGCATGGCCAATGGCGTGAATGTGCGATTCATCGTCGTCACTGTGGCATTGGGGATCGGCTGCTCCAGCGACGCGGATGCACCCATGGCACCGTTCGCCGACGACGACGGCGAGGATGAGACCAGCGAGCACGAGACCGGCGAGCACGAGCCCGGCGAAGCTGGCGAAGAGTCCGGCGGTGGCGATGGCGACGGCGAGCCTCCAGCCAAGCCGATGCCCGACAACGCCTATTGCCAGCCGGTGCTCGAGTGGAGCGAAGCCTGGGACGCCCACGCCGAGCAGGTCATCGCGCAGGTCAACGCTGCGCGGGCGCTCGGGGGCGACTGCGGAGCGATGGGCAGCTTCGCACCCGCGCCGCCGCTGCTCTGGCATGCGAACCTGACCTGCGCCGCGCGAGTGCATTCGGGCGACATGGCCGAGCACGACTTCTTCGATCACAAGAGCTCCGACGGCCACGAGGCCCCGTGGCGCTACGAGCAGGCCGGCTTCATCGGCGCGACCTGGGCCGAGAACCTCGGCGCCGGCTATCCGTCGCCGACCGACGCCGTCGAGGGCTGGCTCGCCAGCGACATTCACTGCGCCCACATCCTCGATCCCAACTATGTAGCGATCGGGGTCGGCTACGCATTCGCCCCCGAATCAACCTACGAATCGTACTGGACGCTGAGCTTCGGCGGCGCGGCTCAGTAGCGCGAAGTTGGGATCGACTTTGGGATCGACTTTGGGATCAACCGACCTGGTCCATGTCGATGAAGTTGTGAATGTATCCACAGGTGCCGCACGCGTAGGAGCGCACGGGAGCCGAGGCCGTGAAGCCGCCTTCGGGTGAGCCGAACCGCAGCGTGCTCATCTTGAGCGGCAGCGGGTTGCGGATGTCGTGCCCAGCCACGATCGCAACCGGCAGCAGGTTGCCCGAGCACATCACACAGACCATTCGCACCTGCTTGCGGCGCTCCTCGTACTGCGAGCGAAGCAGCTCGCCGAAGCGGGCCTCGGACTCGTCGAGCTCGCGACGCAGGCGCTGGTTCTCCCGCTCGAGCGTGGCAACTTCGATCAGCAACGCCTGCTGTTCGTCGCGGTACGTCACCCGATCATTTTAGACGCAAGCCTGGTGCCGCGCATGCCGACCACTCCGGCCCGGTTGGCCGTGTGGGCGCTCCAGCGTAAGCTGCCGACCATGCGCTACCAGCAGCGCGAGTGCCGAGCGCCCGCATGCGGCCTGCGGTTTCCCGTTCGAGAGGCCAGCGAGCTCGGCTCGCAATGTCCGTTGTGCGGGGCGCCGACGCAATTTGTCGACCCGGTCTACGAGAGCCACGAGGTGCATGAACGGCGGGTCGCGGCCGGGCCTCCGATCGAGGCGCTGTTCGACAACATCCGCAGCCTCACCAATGTCGGTTCAATGTTCCGCACGGCCGACGGCGCTGGAATTCGTCATTTGTACCTGGGCGGGTTCACGCCCACGCCCGCGCATCCGAAGTTCGCCAAGACGGCCCTCGGTGCCGAGCGCAGCGTGCCCTGGAGTCACTGCCCCGATCCGGCGGTCGCCGCCGACGCGCTGGTCACCGCAGGCAAGCGGCTGTGGGCGCTCGAAGGCGGGCCGCGCTCGCGCGATCTGTTCGACCTCGCCGCGCTCGCAGGTGGACCGGAGGCGCCGCCGATCGTGTTGGTGCTCGGCCACGAGGTCTCGGGCGTCGACCCGCGCATCCTCGATCGCTGCGAGCACATCGCCCGGCTCCCGATGGCCGGGATCAAGGGCTCGCTCAACGTGTCGGTCGCGTTCGGGATCGCGACGTATCTGCTGCGCTATTCAGGGACGTGAAAGCGCTCAGCCGCGGTGAACCTCGAGGTCGAGCGCGAACAGCTTGCCGTCGATTGTGAACACCCAGCGGTACGGACGATCCTCGAGCTCGGCCAGGGTCCCGCGCGTGTGCAGGTGAGTGCGCTGGACTGGATCGCCCAGCCACTTGTGCTCGCGGCTGACGATCGTGAGCTCGTGCTCGAGGGTCAGCGGCGGCGCAGCGTTCTTCACGGCCTCGCCGAGGCGGGGTGTGCCGGCCAGCATCACGTCGATCTCCAGATCGCCGCGATCGAGTCGCACGGTCTGATCGATCGTCGCGTTCATGGCGTAGATCGTGGTCACGACCGGCTGCGAGAGCGTGCGGGCCTTGTCGTCGAGCTTGGGATCGGGCTCGCGCACGTCGAGGTCGTCGCGCGGATAGAGGCGCAACGTGGCGCGCAGCTGCACGGCCTGCGGGTTGTCGAGCTGCTGCGAAAATTCCTGGGCCGGGGCCTCGCCGACCAGATCCACGCTGGCGTCGTCGATGCGGACCTCGTCGGGCGCGCGGAACTCGACCACGCGCGTCAGCACCAGCACCGCGGCTGCGGCCAGGATCAGCCAGCCGTTGCCGCTGAGCCAACGCGCGATCGTCTTGGTGCGCGAGGCAGCCGCCGCGGCCTGGGCGGCCTCGGACGGCGCGGGTTCGTCGAGCTCTTCGCGTGGCTCTGGAGCGTCATCGCGCATGGCGACGACGCTGGCACGGTCGCTCGCGTCCGCGAAATTTTCGGCGATCGCGTCGCTCGGGATTGTCATCCTGGCGGCCCGTGCTCCGCCGTCTGTTGGTCCTCGCGCTCGCGCTCGCCGGTTGCTCGTCCTCCGCGAGCCAACCCGAGCTCGACGACGAAGAAGACGATAGCGAGGACGATGAAGAGGATCCGGACGACGACGAGCCCTTGCCACCCTTGCGCGCGCGCCCGGACGTGCAGAGCTGTCGGCTCGACGGGACGGCCGCGGGCGCGCTGCCGCGGCTGAGCGCGGTGCCGATCGACGCGCCGAGCTTCAGCGAGGCCGTGCAGATCCTGCCCGCGCCGACGGTCGGTCTGTGGGTGGTGGAGTCTCGCGGTCGCATCTGGTCGATCCATCCGGCCAGCGACGACTCGCCCACGCTGGTCGTCGATCTCGGCGATCGCGTCGACTGCTGCGCCTCACGAGGCCTGCTCGCCGCCGCTCGCGGCCGTGCCCTCGTGCTCCACCTCGAGCACCGTCTGCTCGCTCGCGAGATCGGCCACGCCCGCGTCGGCGTCGTAGCTCAGTCGCGCGACACGAGTTCGATCGGGCGCGTCGGCGCGGTGGTAGTGCACGAACAGCTCCGGCCCGGGACCGACCGCGGCGGCGAGCAGGCCTCGTGAGGCGCAGCAGTCGACGCGATCGCCGAGATCGACGACCAGCGTGGGCGAGTCGTCGCTGGCCGGATGGATCGACCAGATGCGACCGCGAGACTCCACCACCCACAGACCGACCGT
>DATLLB010000255.1:0-2769 GCA_035538075.1 Enhygromyxa sp. | reverse complement strand
ACTGCTCCCCAGCGAAGACGTCTGGCTGGCGATCGACGGCCGCCGAGTCCCCGCCGCGATCGTCGGCACCAACGACGGCCTCAACTACGGCCGCTTCTTCGACCACCCGACGCACGAGTACCAGGCCGTGCTCCCGCTCGCCTGCCTCGACTGGTACGCGCCCGAGTTCGCTGTGCTGGCCGACGACATGCGCAAGGAGGACGAGCATGATGACGATCCCACCTCGTTCGCGCAGATCGGCTGGTGCAGGACGCTGGCTGAAGCGGCCGAGCATCCGCTCGCGCTCGCGGACATCGTCGAGGTGTTTTGCGATCGCCCGCTCTTGGAGCACCACTTCCCGTTCGAGCAATCGACCTCGCAGTACGTGATCAACTCGACCGACGCCGTGTTCGTCGTCGCCGGCCAGATCATCATTCGCGGCCGCTGCTGGCGCTACCAATCCAGCTCGAACGGATGATCCGCCGGCAGGAACAGCACGCCGACCAGCTTCCTCGCGTCGAGGACGATGCTCCCAACCACCACGCCGTCGCGCGTGCGCAGCTGACCATCGAGCCCGAGCGAGCCGCACCCCAACGGCGAGTGCAGTAGTCGATCGGGATCGGGCAAGCGCGCCGCCAGCTCGGCGTCGGTCTTCGGCAGCGGCTCGTCGAGCTCACAGCTGCGGCGACCACAGCATCGATAGCCGGCCAGCAGCCGCGGTCCACCGGCGTCCGACCAGCGGATCGCGAAGCCGTCGATCGCCGCCGGCGACTGCGGTGCATCGTCGCGCTTGCAGTCGACGCCGACCGACTCGAACGCGGTCTTCATGGTCTCGGTCGGCTCGAGCAACCACACGTCGGCTTCGAGCCTGCGACCGTCGCGGACATCGACCGTATGGTAGGCGAGCTTCGACGTCGGCTCGGGCGCGACCCCATCCACGACCTCGCGCCAGCCGAGGTAAGGCCCCAGCCCCGAGACGATCTGCAGCGTCGACGAGAGCGAGACCTGCTCGCCGTCGACCTCGCCAAAGCACGACGGCAGACCCACGACCAGCGGGCGTGCGACCTGCTCGGCCAGCTCGCGCATCATGATCACGTCCTCTTCACAGCGGACCATCGCGTCGCCGTAGAGATCGGTCGAGTCGTAGGCCCGGCGCTCGAGCGTGATCGCGACCAACTCCTGTGCGTCGCCGAGCACGAGCCCCTCGCGTAGCCCCACACTGATCTCCAAGCCGCCGCCCCACCGCACCTCGCGAGTCGACAACCGCCCCTCACGATCGCGCTCGCCGATCAGCACCCGGCAGCGAGCCGGCTCGGCCCGAGCATCGACGGTCGACTCGGCCACGCTCCCTTCGGCCGGCTGCAAGGTCGCCGGCGGCAGGCAGCTGGACAGCACAATTGAACCGATCGCCACCGTCCAGCGACGACCCTGGTCGCCCGGACGATCGCGTGCGCCCACGACCCCAGTCATTCCCCCTCGCGATACCGCTCAGTCGCGCGGATCCGTGCGGCCTCCAGCCGCTCGGCCAGCTGATCGCGGATCCCTTCGGTCAGCACCTTCGAGCTCTGTCCCCGAGTCTCGACGATCGGCTCGAGCAGCTCGAGCTCGAACAGCGGCACGCGCTTGGGCATGTCGTACCACTTGTCGCCCTTCTTGAGCGTCGGCGGATCGACGAGGATGAAGATCGGCACGATCGCCGCTCCGGTGCGCACCGCAGCCTCGGCCGCGCCGCGACGAAACCGTTGCAGTCGCCACGCAGGCGAGCGTGTGCCTTCCGGGAACACGATCACCGATCGCCCAGCCTCGAGCCGCTCCACGAAGGTGTCGAGCACGGCCGTGCTGCCAAACGTCTGATCCTCCTCGGACGGCCCCTTGAAGTCGCCGCTGGCCGTGAACAGCCGCGCGAGCGAGGGCTCCTTGAACAGCGCGGCCTTGACCAGCACCACCACGCCGGGCAGCGCCGCCTTGATGAACAGCACGTCGATCAAGCTCGGGTGGTTGGCGACCACCACCCACGGCGGCGGCGGCAGGCGCTGCAGCTGCGACGGATCGGGCAGGCGATAGTGCAGCAGCCCGAACCCCGCCATCACGTCGACGAAGAACCGGTACGCGCGACGCATGAACTGATCGATCGCCGCCTGCTGCTCGGCCGCCGGCAGCTCGCGAACGCGCCGACGGACCATCGGCAGCAGCACCCAAGCGATCACGTGCGCGCCACCGTAAAACAGCAAGAACGCGAGTCCGGACAGGGGTATGCGCAGGAATCGAGGCACGGGGGAGGGTGGATGCTGGCACGACCCCGCGCGTCGGCCAAGCGGGGGATTCCTGGCTTGGCGCGAGCCCCTCGAGAGTGAGAGAGTCAATCTGCGTGGGCTCTGCTCGCGCGTCGAGGTTGTCATGATGATCGAGCACCGCGTCTTCGCCTTGTCCTGCACCGCCTGCCTGTTCACCGTCGGCTGCGGTCGACTCGCCGACGTCGAGGACCGCGAGGGCTTCAG
This sequence comes from Enhygromyxa sp., assembly GCA_035538075.1. GTDB lineage: Bacteria > Myxococcota_A > Polyangia > Nannocystales > Nannocystaceae > Plesiocystis. Next base: position 292 of record DATLLB010000255.1, on the reverse strand, counting down.
CACCTACGCCGACGACGACGGGGACGGCGACGACAACGACGACCTCGGCGAGGAGCCGGGCAGCGGCGGCTCGATCAGCGAGAGCTGCTTCGACGGCGAGGTCCAGCCCGGCGAGCTGTGTCAGGTGCAGGCGCCCGAGCCCATCGACGCCGGCATCGATCCCTGCTCGCTCTCGGTCGCCGACTTCGACGCCGACGGCCGCCCCGATCTCGCAGTGCCCAACTCCGACCCGTGGATCACCGCTGGCGGTCGCATCCACGGGGGTGCCCTCGGGCTCGGCGAAGGTCATGCC